>JANNGJ010000370.1:0-6940 GCA_031403815.1 Burkholderiales bacterium
CGTACCCTACCCAGGGCACACCGAGATGCTGCAGGCCCTTGCCTCAACCCCTGGCGGGCCGCTGCTGCCGGTGCGCATGATGTTGGCCAACGACGAGTTGCGCGTCGTGTTGGTGACGATCCACCTGGCCTTGCGCGCGGCCATTGACGCCGTCACCTTCGACGCTGTGCTTGAGACCCTGCGCATCGCGCACGCGCACGCGGTGCGAAGCGGCCAGGCCGCGGCGCGCATTGCCGTGGCCGGTCTGAATCCGCACGCTGGCGAAGACGGGCTGTTCGGTGACGAAGAGCAGCGCATCATTGCGCCGGCGATTGCGGCGGCGGTGGCCGAGGGCATTGCGGCCCAAGGGCCGTTCGCGCCCGACACTGTGTTCATGCGGGCGCGGCGTGGCGAGTTCGACCTGGTGGTCGCCATGACCCACGACCAGGGCCTGATCCCCGTCAAGTACCTCGGCGTGGAGCAGGGCGTGAACATCACGCTGGGCCTGCCCTTCGTGCGCACCAGCCCGGATCACGGCACCGCCTTCGACATCGCCGGGCGCGGCAGCGCCGACCCGGCCAGTCTGGAAGCTGCGATTCGCTGGGCCCGGCGCGCCGTGAGCGCTGCTGCAGCCGTCAATGGCGCGTGAGCGGCGCGCCTGAGGTCGAATGGCCGCTGCCGCCGAGTGCGGCCAGTTGTTTGCGCGCCCGCGCCGTTGCGCGCTCGATCAGGTAGGCGTTCTCGAAGGCGCGCAGGCGGCCGGTTTCGCACAGCCGGTAGAGCATGCGCGCCGTCATCGAGATGGCGTGCTGGTGCTTGCTGCCGCGCGTGAAGACGAAGAAGGTGCGCCCCGGGCTGATGTGCGACAGACGCACCTTGTGCCACTGGTCTTCGAAGTGCATGCGGTAGGAGAAGCCGATCTGCACGTGGTCGGCCAAGGAGGCGCCCTTGGTCGGCTCGACAGGCTCAGGTGCCGGCAGGCCCTCGATGTCGATGTCGCTCGCGGTGACGTCCCCGTCGCCCTCCTGTTCGGCGCTCAGGTCGATGTCGACCTCGCCGTTCCAGTCGATGGCGCTTTCTTCCACCAGGCCGATGCGCGCGGCTTCTTCCGGCGTGAAGCCGGGGCCGGAGACGACATCTTCGAGCACCGGGATGGCGCTTGTACCGCGCAAGTTGTCTTCGGGTCTGGGCAAGGGCGCGGCCAGGATCGTGTCCAGCTGCTTGACCAACAGGTTGTGGTCCAGGGTACGCAGCGAGGCGCCTTTGAGCGACTGTGCGTGCGCGGGCATCAGCTTGTCAAAGAAGTCCTTCTTGGCGGCTTCGGGCCAACCGATCAGGGCCAGGCCTTCGTTCAGGTCGCGCATCAGGTGCGGCAAGCGCACCAGGAAGGCCTTGCGGTCGGCTGGCGAGCCCTTGGGCTGAACGCTCATCACCAGGTCGCGGCCGGCCACGCGCAGGCGCTGCACGGTCTCGCTGTCGGCGCCGTGCGCCGTGGTGGCTTTCATCAGGGCCTGGCTCCATACCTGGGCCAGGAATTGGCGCAGAAAGTCCTCCATCTGCACCGGCGTCAGGGCCGTATGCAACTGCTGCATGAAGCGCTGTTGCAGCAGCAGGTCGGTTTCTTTCTGGTCGAGCAGGGTCGAGGCGTTGCTGTTCTCCTGGACGTCGCGCTGAGCCTGTGCGGCGACGAAGGACTCGAGCTTGTCCAGCGTCTGCTCGTACAGGGACATCTGGTCGAAATCGCCGCTGACGATGTCGTCCACCAGGTCTCGCACCAGGGTCAGGAAGTGCTGGCCCGGGCCGGCGCTGTAGTCCTCAAAGGCCACCGCCAGCGAGGCCATGCGGTTGACCAAGCGGCGCACAGGGTGGCGCCGTGACGAGAAGAAGGTAGCGTCGCCGAGCGCAGCGCGCAGGACAGGGAGCTGAAGGCGGGCGATGTGGCGCGCCATCTGTGGCGGTACCTTGGGGTCGGCCAGGATCTGGTCAAACAGGCTGCCGACCACGTCGATGACCATGTGGTCAAGTGAACCTGTGGCCGTGCGGCGCAACTCCTCGCGGTTGGCCACGATCAGGTTGGGCATCGCCGCCAGCGCGCCTGCCGCGGAGCCGGCGCCACCCTGCAAACTGCGCGCCGCATCCACCTGGGTATCGACAGCGATGTTGCCGAGCATGGCCAAGCGCCGGATCAGGTTCATGACCTCACCGTCGACTTGGCCGATCAAGCCCTGTTGCGGTGCCAACGCGCCGCTGCCCGAGCGCGTACTCAAGCCGCCGCTGGCGCTGGCCAGACGGCCTGGACCGCTGTCGGCCGCATCCATGCCGACCGGTTTGCCCAACGTGTCGTACCCGGTGTTGGTGAACTGACCGAGCTCGTTGCCGGGGCCTTGCACTGTGCGCACCGCCATCTCCGGCGGCTTGACGCCGGCGGCCTTCATCTCTTGCGCGATCGTGCTGTACAGCGCTGGCATGGCAGGGGCCAGGCTGCGTGCCATCTGTTCGGCCATGGCCTTGCGCACGGATGCGCGCTCGCTGATGGCGTCGCAGGCAGCCACCATGGCCTTGCCGATGACCTCAGGGCGCAGCGGGTTGCGCACTTCGACTTCATTGCGGTTGCCGTGCGGGTTGTGCAGCAGCCCCGTCATCAAGGCGTCGAGGTCACGCAGTTCCCACTCGCAGTCGTGCTGCAGGGTCAGCGCAAAACGCTCGGCGCTGACCTGGATTTCGACTTCCCTGTCGTCCACCAGGGTCAGCGACTGCCAGGACGAGCCGATGGTCGAGGTGCGAACGGTGCCTTCGCGCCGGCGCATGTCGGCGGCCAGGCTGTCGTCCAGCCGCTCGTTGAAGGACATGGCGAACGCCGACTGTTTACGATTGAGCTCGAACTGCGCGGCCAGCAAATCTTCGCGCTCGGCTGTGCTGGCGCTGCCCAACGCGGCCACACCCAGTGCGTCAACGCAGCGTTGCGCCGCCTCGCGGGCGGTCACCTTGATTCGTTGCGCCGCCGCAGTCAGGGCGGCAGGCAGTCGCGGCAGCGGTGGGTTCATCGGCAGGGTCGCGGGCTAGACGCTTGGGCGCGTGCAACGGGGGCCGGGCAGGGTGCCCAGGCACGGCCCAACACCGCCACAGAGCTGAAAGTATGGGGCCAAACCCGCAGCCGGGCGCCGCCTACTTCTTGAGCGAGTCGCGGATTTCGCGCAGCAGCAACACGTCTTCAGCCGGAGCCGGTGCCGGTGCGGGAGGGGCCTCGGCCTTCATGCGGTTGATCTGCTTGACCATCATGAAGATGATGAAGGCCAAGATGATGAAATTGATGGCCACAGTGATGAAGTTGCCATAGGCAAACAGCGGTACGCCGGCCTTGCTCAGGGCTTCATAGGTCATGGCACCCTTGTAGTCGGCGGGCAGGTTGCCGAGCTGGACGAAAAAGTTCGAGAAGTCCAGGCCGCCGAAGACCTTGCCAACCACGGGCATGATCAAGTCCTTGACGATGGAATCAACGATCTTGCCGAAGGCCGCGCCAATGATCACGCCGACGGCCAGATCGACGACGTTGCCCTTCATGGCAAATTCTTTGAACTCGCTTGTGAAACTCATTTCTTACTCCTCTAGTGGGGGTGGAACCGATGACAGATGCAGGACGCCGCGGCTGCCCGGTCGTCGAGTATTGCCCACCCGCCGGCCATGTCAATGCAGAAGGTCCGGCGCAAATGTGTCCGCTAGAATCCCGGGTTGACCCTATGACTGTCGTCTTCCCAGCGAGGAAATGAATGAGCAATGACGCCATCGATTCGGGCCGTCGGACCTGGATCGGCATCGCTTGCGGGGCTGGTGCCATTGGCACCGTGGCCACTGCTGTCCCTTTCGTGTCCACCTTTTCGCCCTCCGAGCGCGCCAAGGCGGCTGGGGCGGCTGTCGAGGTCGACATCAGCGCCTTGAAGGCGGGCGAAATGCAAACCGTCGAGTGGCGTGGCAAGCCTGTCTGGATCCTCAAACGCACGCCCGAGCAGGTCGCGTCGCTGAAAAAGACCGATGCCCTGGTGGCCGACCCAAAGTCCTTGCGCAACCCCGGCGAACTGACGCCGGAGTACGCGCGCAACGAACACCGCTCACGCAAGCCCGAGATCCTGGTCGCCGTGGGCATCTGCTCCCATCTCGGCTGCTCGCCCTCGGCCAAGCTCGAGGTCGGCGCACAACCCTCTTTGCCTGACGACTGGCAGGGCGGGTTCTTCTGCCCCTGTCATGGTTCGACCTTCGACCTTGCTGGCCGTGTCTACAAAAACAAGCCGGCGCCAGACAACCTCGAGGTGCCGCCCCACATGTTCCTGAGCGACAGCACCCTGCTGATCGGCGAAGACAAGAAGGCCTGATCCCCAAACGATTGCCGAGGCAACACAACATGGCTGAATTCAAGGTGGCGCCAGCGGGGGCATCGATTGCCGACAAGCTGACGCTCTGGACGCAGAACCGTTTCCCGACGGCGTTCGACGCCTACCGCGTCCACATGTCGGAGTACTACGCGCCCAAGGCGCAGAACATCTGGTACGTGTTCGGGGCGCTGGCGATTCTGGTGCTGGTGATTCAGATCGTCACCGGCATCTTCCTCACGATGCATTACAAGCCCGACGCGGCCAAAGCCTTCGAGTCGGTCGAATACATCATGCGCGACGTGCCCTGGGGCTGGCTGGTGCGCTACATGCACTCGACCGGCGCTAGTGCCTTCTTCGTCATCGTCTACCTGCACATGTTTCGCGGCCTGCTCTACGGCAGCTACCGCAAGCCGCGCGAGTTGGTCTGGATCTTCGGCGTGGCTATCTTCCTGGTCCTGATGGGCGAGGCCTTCATGGGCTACCTGCTGCCCTGGGGCCAGATGAGCTATTGGGGCGCGCAGGTCATCATCAACTTGTTCGCCGCCATCCCCTTCGTTGGCCCCGACCTGGCACTGCTGATCCGCGGCGACTACGTCGTCGGCGACGCGACCCTGAACCGCTTTTTTGCCTTGCATGTCATCGCGTTGCCGCTGGTGCTGCTCGGCCTGGTGGTGGCCCACATCTTTGCCCTCCACGATGTTGGCTCGAACAATCCTGACGGCATCGAGATCAAGGACCACCGCGATCCGAAGACGGGGATCCCGCTCGACGGCATCCCCTTCCACCCCTACTACACGGTGCACGACATCCTGGCCGTGTCGGTGTTCCTGATCATCTTCTCGGCGATCATTTTCTTCGCGCCCGAGATGGGCGGCTACTTCCTCGAGTACAACAACTTCATCCCGGCCGACCCGCTCAAGACACCGGCTCACATTGCCCCGGTGTGGTACTTCACGCCGTATTACTCGATGTTGCGCGCGACGACTGACCCGATGGTCAATGTGTTCTGCCTGATCATCGGCGTGTCGGCGCTGTTGGCGGTCTGGAAAGTCAAGCTGCCGAGCTTGGCGAAGGGCGGCGTCGTCGCGGCCGCCGTGGTGGCGATCGCGCTGCTCAAGACCTTCGATGCCAAGTTCTGGGGCGTTGTCGTCATGGGCGTGTCCGTGATGATTCTGTTCGTGCTGCCCTGGCTCGACCGCAGCCCCGTCAAGTCGATTCGCTACCGCCCTGACTGGCACAAGGCCGTGTACGCGGTCTTCGTGGTGGTCTTCTTCATCCTCGGCTGGTTGGGCATCGAGACGGTGTCGGACACCAAGACCCTGATGGCGCAGATCGGCACGGTCTACTACTTCGGCTTCTTTTTGTTGATGCCGTGGTGGAGCCAGCTTGGCACCTTCAAGCCGGTGCCCGAGCGCGTGGTGTTCAGCGCGCACTGACCGGACGACGACCATGATCAAACGCATCCTGCAATCCCTGCTGGTCTCCTTGATGCTCGCCACCGGCGCCGCCCACGCGGTCGGCGGCGGCATCGCCTGGGACAAGTTCCCAGTGGACAAGCTGACCGATGACGCCGCCCTGCAGAACGGCGCCAAGCTGTTCGTCAACTACTGCCTGAACTGCCACGCGGCGTCCTACGTGCGCTACAACCGATTGAACGACATCGGCCTGAGCAACGAGCAGATCAAGGCCAATCTGCTGTTCGCCACCGACAAGGTCGGCGAGACCATGAAGGTCTCGCTTGACCCCAAGCAGGCCAAGCTCTGGTTCGGCGTCGTGCCGCCGGACTTGTCAGTCGTCGCACGTTCGCGCTCGGCGGCCGGCCAGGGCAGTGGTGCGGACTACCTGTACACCTATTTGCGCACCTATTACCGCGACGACAGCAAGCCGACCGGCTGGAACAACCTGGCCTTCCCCAATGTGGGCATGCCGCATGTGCTGTGGGAGTTGCAGGGTGAGCGCAAGCCGACTTTCATCAAGACGACAGAGCACGGTAAAGCCGTCGACGTCTTCAGCGGCTGGGAAGTCACCAAGGCGGGCGCCCTCGATGCGCGGTCCTATGACAGCGCGATCGCCGATCTGGTGGCATTTCTGCAATGGGCTGGCGAGCCGGCACAAAAGACGCGCCAACAGCTCGGCGCATGGGTGCTGCTGTTCCTGAGCATCTTCACCGTGATCGCTTGGCGCCTGAACGCCGCGTACTGGAAAGACATCAAGTAGTTGTTCGTATGTTTGCAGCGCAGTGGGCGCCGGGATCGGGTCCACTGCGCTTCGTGTTTTTGAGACCGCCTCAGAATCCCCATTTACCTGACCACCAGCAAGGGAGCCTCCACCATGATGGTGCTTTATTCCGGAACCACCTGTCCTTACTCGCACCGCTGCCGCTTCGTGCTGTTCGAGAAGGGCATGGATTTCGAGATCCGTGATGTCGACCTGTTCGCCAAGCCCGAAGACATCGCGCTGATGAACCCGTACAACGAGGTGCCTATCCTCGTCGAACGCGACCTGATCCTGTACGAGTCGCACATCATCAACGAGTACATCGACGAGCGCTTCCCGCACCCGCAGCTGATGCCGGGCGACCCGGTGGCGCGCGC
>JANNGJ010000371.1:0-1693 GCA_031403815.1 Burkholderiales bacterium
CCGCGCCAGGTCAGCACGAGCGCGTGCGGCGGAGCGCCGAGCCGCAGACTGCCGCGGTAGTGGTCGGCGCCGTCGGCGCGGACGTGCAGCTCCACGCGCTCCAAGGCCAGCGGCGCCGGGCCGAGCGCGGGGACGGCGACCTGGCAGGGCGCACACGTGGCGACCCAGCCGGCCGACGACGTTGCGGTCAGCCGCCAGCGCCCGTGTGGGGTGTCGATGCGGCGCCCGTCGATGAGCGGCGCCGCCAAGGGGTGGCTGGCGATGCGCAGCAACACGGGGCCGCTGATGCGGTGCTGCCAGGTGTGCCCCAGCACGGTCATGGTGAGCGGCACGGTCCAGGCGGCGTTGCCAGGCGCAAGCGCCGCCGCAGCGGCCATCACGGCGGCTGCCAACCCGCAGGCCAGCGCTGCCAGGCACAGCAGAAGAAATCGCAATCCACGCTGCAAGCGCATGATCTTCAGAGCCCCTGAACGGTGGTCACGGCCTGCCACGGCCCGGCGCTCTGGCCCAGCGACGCGGCCCAGAACCAGGCCGAGGTGTCGGTGAACACCTGGCCGTGGGCGTCGACGATGCGCTCGCAGACCCGCACCCGCTGGCCCGCTTGGCTGGCTTCGAAGCAACGCCAGAGCGAGTTCGGATCTGACGGGCCGCCCTGCACCAGGCGCGCCGTGCCGACCTGCCAGCCGATGCCGCGCCAGCAATCAGCCGCCGGGTGCAGCATGCGGGTGGGGCGCTGCACGTCACGCAGAACCAGTTCGTCGCCACTGCCCACCAGTCGAAAGCGCCCGATGCGGCCGGGGAAATCCGCTGCAAAGCGCGCTTCGACGGCTGAGCGGGCCAGGGGCTGCAGCGCCTGACCGGCCCACTCCCGCGGCCACTCTTGCGCGTCCGCTCGAAGTGCCGGGCGTGTCGCCGCGGTACGGGCTGGGCCGGCGAGCGGCAGCAAAGCGCAGCACAGCAAGAGGGCACTCAGTGCCCGGGGCCAGTGCGCCTGGGCCCGGGCGCGCAGGCCCTTGCACAGGGTTTCGATCATGACCGGGCCTCGCCCGTCGGCAGCGGGCTCATCAAGCGCACCGTCAAGCCGATCACGACCACCAGCACCGCCATGCCGATGGCCTCGTGCCAGGCGCTGCTCAAGCCCTCGGGGCGCGCCTCGAGGGCCACCAGCAGGCTGTTGCGCAGCACGTTGCCGCCCAGGGCCAGCAGGCCCACCAAGGGCAGCCGGCGCAGGAAGCGGCCGCCACGCAAGCCGACGAAGGCGGCGCTGGCGCAGGCCGCGAAGTAGGCCAGCCAGGCCATCTGGATGCCCGAGCAAGGCGCATCGACGATCACCAACTGGCCGTTGACCGTCATGGCCGCGCCACTGCGCTCGGCGGCGAGGCCCGCAGCTTGCAGCAACCAGGCGCTGAACGCGGCGGTGAAGACGCGCAGCGGGTAGCCCAGGTAGAACTGCAGCGAGGCCAGCACCGGCAGGGCCAGCACGGCCAGGCCGACCAGCGGCGTGCGCGCCACGCCAACGGGCACCCAGGCCACGAGGTGGGCCGCCAGCGCCAGCATGGCCAGCAGGGCAGCTGCCAGCGGCGGCGCCCAGCCCCAGGCCAGCGTCGCCAGGGCTGTCAGCGCAGCGGCGGCGGCCAGCCAACCCAGCTCGGGCTGCACGCGCAGGCGCGGCGCGGCGCGCACCAACCACAGC
>JANNGJ010000372.1:0-3089 GCA_031403815.1 Burkholderiales bacterium
CACCACCAGCAGGGTGATCAGCGCGCCCCACAGCAGCATCACGCCGGGCTGGGTGAGCACCAGGCGCAGGCTGGTCAGGCCGGCAGTGATGGCGTCGACCGGGCGGTCGAGGATCAGCGGCATGGCCACCACGCTGATGCCGAAGATCAAGCCGGCGAAGACGCCGCCCACGGCCAGGTAGGCGACGATGAAGCCGATGTTTTCCGGGTCGAGCAGGGCCACCAGCGAGCCCTTGAAGTCGGGCATGCCGTCGAAGCTGACGGCGAACACCACCAGCGCGGCGCGGCCCCACAGCATCTCCAGCACCAGCAGCACCAAGCCGAAGATGGCCAGCGTGCCGGTGCGCGTATCCCAGGCCAGCAGCGAGTCGCTGAAATCGGGCTTCTCACCCCGCTCCAGGGCCTGACTGGCGCGGTACAGGCCTAGGCACAGGAAGGGCCCGACGAGCAGAAAGCCCGCTGAAAGCGCCAGCACGTAGGCCGCAGCATTCTGGTAAACCGCGACCAGAGCCCAACCCATGACCATGAAGCAGCCGCCGTAGAACAGGCCGATGCCGGGGCAGCGCAGAAAATCACGCAGGCCCAGGCGTAACCAGCGCAGCGGGTCGCCCCAGCGCAGGGCCTGGAGTGCGATCAAGGCCGAGGCGCGTTCGGGCGCGGGTTCCATGCTCAGATCACGTTGTGCTCGATCAGGGGGTCGCCACGTTGTAGCCGCTCGGGGTCGAGGGGGCCGAGATCCAGATCAAGCCATTGCCCGGTGGCGATGCGCGCGGCCAGCTCGCGGCCCAGGGCCGGCGCGTGTTGCATGCCGTGGCCGGAGAAGCCGCAGTTGATGAAGGCATTGCGCCAGGCCGGGACGGCGCCGACCACGCCGTTGTGATCGAAGGCGTTCATCTCGTAGTAGCCGGCCCAGGCCGAGCGCACGCGCAGGGCCTCGAAGGCCGGGATGCGGACGGCCAGCGCAGGCCAGATGAAGTCGTCGAAGAGGCCGTGGTCGATCTCGTCGAGCGGCAAGTCGTCGGCGTCGTCACCGCGTGGCGGCGCACCGGCAATGAAGCCGCTGCCTTCGGGTCGCAGCCAGACGCCCGACGGGTCGATGAGCAGTGGGCAGCCCGGCAGGCGCGCTGGCGAGTCGAGCACGAAGACGTCGCGCTTCTTGGCGCTGACCGGCAAGGCCAGGCCGAGCGCAGTGGCCAGCGGCGCGCTCCAGGCGCCGGCGGCGATGACGAAAGCGTCGGCGGTGTGAAGCTGGCCGGTGGCATCACGCACCGCGCTCACACGGTCGCCGCGGGTGTCAAACGCGCGCGCGTCGGCGTGGACGAAGCGCGAACCGCAGGCGCGGGCTTTGCGCTTGAAGGCGGCATGCAGGGCCGGGCCATCGAACCAGCCTTCGCCGCGCAGGCCGTGCGTGCCCGCCGCCAGGCCCTCGGTTGACAGCCAGGGCCAGCGCGCCTGCAGGGCTGCCGGGGCCAGCCATTCGATGTCGGCGCCCTGCGCCCGTTGTAGCGCATGGTTGGCGCGCAGGCGCGCCGCGCCAGCGTCGGTGGCCAGGTACAGGTAGCCGGCCTCGACCAGCCCGATCTCGGGCTGATCACCCTGCACGGCGAGTTCACTGCCGACACGGCGCAAGAACGCGATGCTGGCCAGCGACAACGCAATGTTGATCGGCGTCGAAAACTGCTGCCGGATCGAGCTTGCCGACAGTGCGCTCGAAGCCTGGCGGTGGCTTGGGTCGCGCTCGAGCACGGTCACCGCGGCGCCGTGATCGCGCGCGAGGAAGCAGGCGGTGGCAGCGCCGAGCACGCCGCCGCCGATGATCACTACACTGGGACTTGTCATGACCTTGAGAGTTTATTCAGCTGCCGAAGTCCACGCCGCGCTGCCCTGGGTGGCGCTGGCGCAGACCCTGGAAGCGGCCTTCGTGGCCGGCGCCACCGAGGTGCCGGTGCGCCACGCCCACGCCCTCGGTGACGGCGGCTCGCTGCTGCTGATGCCGGCGTGGTCGGCCAGCGCGCTCGGTGTGAAGTTGGTGACGGTGATGGCGCAGGCCGCGGCGCAAGGCATGCCCACGGTGCAGGCCAGCTACCTGCTCTGCGAGCGCCACACGGGCGCGCCGCAGGCCCTGCTCGACGGCGAAGCACTGACGCTGCGGCGCACCGCAGCGGCCTCGGCCCTGGCCGCACGCCACTTGGCGCGCGCCGATGCCAGCAGCCTGTTGATGGTCGGTGCCGGCCACCTGGCACCATGGTTGGTGCGCGCCCATGTGGCGCTGCGCCCGGCCTTGATTCGAATCAAGCTGTGGGCCCGGCGCCGCGACGCGGCCGAAACCCTCGCCGAGCAGTTGCGCGCTGAAGGCCTGGATGCCGCCTCGGTGACCGACCTGGCGGCTGCAGCATCGCAGGCCGACATCATCAGCTGTGCAACGACGGCCACGCTGCCGCCGCTGCAAGGGGATTGGCTGCGGCCGGGCACACACATCGACCTGGTGGGTGGCTTTCGATGCGACATGCGCGAGATCGACGACGCTGCAATTGCGCGTTGCGACGTGATCGTGGTTGACACCCGCGCCGGCGCCCTGGCCGAAGCCGGTGACCTGGTGCAGCCCCTGGGCAGTGGTGTCATCAGCCTGGAGCACATCAGTGGCGACCTGGCCGAGCTGCTGCGCAGCGACTGTGCCGGCCGCACACACGGCGATCAAATCACGCTGTTCAAGTCGGTCGGTACGGCGCTGGAAGACCTCGCCGCAGCGCAGATGGTGCTTCGCGCCTGATACCCAATCGCGATTGATCGCGCAGGAACGAGCAAGCGCTTGCGGCCCTTTACGGACGTTCGTTCCCGCACTCGCCAAATTGTGCGAGATCGGGATGGCGGGGCACTCTGCTCCGCGAATGTCCCCCGAGGCGGGCTGCGCCCGCCTCTCCTCCTCTATTTCGCTGCGCAGAGCGCCCCACCGTCCCGATCCGATGCCCGTGGGCTGTTCGCGGGTGGAGGGCCTCCCAAACTCGAGGCCGGGGCCGCCGGGTGCCCGCCGCAGCGAAATAAAGGGGGAGCCCTGGGCGCAGCCCAGGGCGGAGGACATTCGCGGAGGCG
>JANNGJ010000373.1:0-12743 GCA_031403815.1 Burkholderiales bacterium
TTGGTCTGCCCGGCCTGGCCCTTCTCGCCGTTGACGGAGCTGATCTGGATGATGCGGCCCCAGCCCTTCTCCACCATGCCCGGCACCACTTGCTTGGTGACGTAGAACATGCTGTTCAGGTTGGTGTCGATGACGGCCTTCCAGTCCTCCGGCGTCATCTTCAGGAACATGCGGTCCTTGGTGATGCCGGCGTTGTTCACCAGCACGTCGATGGTGCCGTGCTCGGCGGTCGCGCTGGTGAAGGCGTCGACGGTGGATTGCCAGTCGGCCACGTTGCCGACCGAGGCGTAGAAGGTGTAGCCCAGGGCCTTCTGTTCGGCCAGCCACTTGGCGTGGTCGCGCGTCGGGCCGCAGCCAGCGATGACCTTGAAGCCCTCTTTGTTCAGGCGCTGACAGATGGCGGTACCGATCCCGCCCATGCCCCCGGTGACGTACGCTACTTTCTGTGCCATCGCTTGCTCCTTTGGTGTTGATCGTTCACTTTACCGTCCAGAAGTCAAACGGCTACCCCTATCAGCCCGAATGCCCGCACGCCGATCAGGCACGGGCCTTGACGTAGCGCCCAGGTGCCGGCTCGATCACCTTGTGGCTGCGGTTGCCGTAGCCTTTGGGGGCCGGCACCAGCTTGCCGGCGTGGGGCTTGAGCCAGGCCGCCCAATCGGTCCACCAACTGCCGGGCACTTCCTTGGCTGAATCAAACCATTGCTGGGCCGTGCCGCCGAGTTTGCCGTCGACCCAGTGGTTGCGCTTCTTGGCAGCCGGTGGGTTGATGACGCCGGCAATGTGGCCCGACGCACCAAGCACGAAGCGCGCTTTGCCCTTCATGATCTTGCTGCTCTCGAACGCCGCTTGCCAGGGCACGATGTGGTCTTCGCGCGAGCCGTAGATATAGACTGGCGCCTTGACCTTGCCGAGGTCGAGCTTCTCGCCGCAGACCGTCAGCTTGCCGGGCACCCGCAACTCGTTCTGCAAGTAGGTGTGGCGCAGGTACCAACAGAAGTAGGGGCCCGGCAGGTTGGTGGAATCGCTGTTCCAGTACAGCAGGTCGAAGGGCGGGGGCTTGTCGCCCTTGAGGTAGTTGCCCACCACGTAGTTCCAGACCAGGTCGTTCGGGCGCAGGAAGCTGAAGGTGGTGGCCAGCTCCTGGCCTTTTAGCAGGCCTGGGCCGTTGGGCGCTTCACTGCCCAGGGTCATCTCGCGCAACTGCACCGCGGGCTCGTCGATGAACAGGTCAAGCACGCCGGTGTCGGCAAAGTCGAGCAGCGTGGTCAGCAGCGTGAGGCTGGCGGCGGGCTGCTCGCCCCGTGCAGCCAGCACGGCCAGCCCGGTGGAGAGCATGGTGCCACCGACACAGAAGCCGAGCGTGTCGATGGTTTGCTGGCCACTGATGGCCTGCACTTCACGCACCGCACGGATGACGGCGTGTTCGATGTAGTCGTCCCAGGTCTTGGCGGCGACGGAGGCATCCGGGTTGCGCCAACTAACGACAAAGGTGCGGTGCCCCTGCGCCACGGTGTAGCCGATGACGGAGTTGGCCGGCTGCAGGTCGAGGATGTAGTACTTGTTGATGCAGGGCGGCACAAAGAGCATCGGCCGCTCGTGCACCTTGGCGGTGTGAGGCTTGTACTCGAGCAGTTGGAACAACTCGTTCTCGTACACCACCGCGCCCTCGCTGGTGGCCACGTTGCGGCCGACCTCGAAGACGCTCTCATCCGTCTGCGAGACATGGCCCTGCTGAATGTCGTGCCACAACTGCTTCATGCCCTGGGCGATGCTCTCGCCCTTGGAGTCGAGCGCCTTGCGCTGCGCCTCGGGATTCAAGGCCAGGTAGTTGCTCGGGCTGGCGGCATCGACCCACTGTTGCACCGCAAAGCGGATGCGCGCCTTGGTCTTGGCATCGCCCTCGACGGCGTCAGCCATCTTCATCAGGGTGCGCGCGTTGAGCAGGTAGGTCTGTGCCGCGAAGGCCGCCGCCGGGTTGCCCGACCAGGCCTCGGCAGCGAAGCGCCGGTCCTTGAGTGGCGCAGCGGCCGGACGCTGGGCGGGCGGCTCGACCAGGCTGTTCCAGAGTGCGGTCGCCTCCTGCAGATAGTCGGCCTGCATCGCATTCAGGGCCGGCAGGGGCATCGACAGCCCAGACATCGATTTCCAGATTTCGCCGACGGCGTGGCCGAAAGCATCGGCCGGCGCATCGGCCGCGGCATGGGGAGGGGTTCTGGTCATGGGCGGGTGTCTCCGGGATCCTTGTTGCGTGGTCAACAATGGCGTCTTTTCGTCGGTCGCGTTGGCAGCGACGTGGCGCCCATTTTCATTCATCGCGCGCGCGGGGAAAACATCTTCATGCTGTATCTGGTGGCCCTGGGGTGGATGTACGTGGTGTTGATGATGTCCGTGGTCGAGGCGCTGTCGCCCAATGGCACGCTGCTCGGCGCTGTGATCACCTTCATCTTCTATGGTCTGCTGCCCCTGGCCCTGGTGCTCTACCTGGTCGGCACCCCGGCACGCCGGCGCGCGCTACGCGCCGCCGAAGCGCTGCAGCGCTCAGCCGCGCAGCCAGACCGCGGCAGCCAGACGCCCGGTGACACCGTCGCGGCGAAACGAGAAGAAACGTGACGCATCTTCCACCGTACACGCGGCGCCGCCGCTGATCTGCGTCAAGCCGGCTGCCGTCAGGCGGCGGCGCGCCAGGCCCGGCAAGTCGGCGAGCCAACGCATCGCACCGTCGGGGCGCAGCCGGGGCGCGAATTCGGGGCCACCGCCGAAGGCTTCGACCACATTGGCGCCGACCTCGAACTGACGCGGCCCGATGCAGGGCCCGAGCCAGGCCTGCAGCTCGGCCGGTGCGCAGGCCGCGGCCTCACACAGCGCCGTGACCGTCGCCTCCAGCACGCCCGCAGCCAGGCCACGCCAACCGGCATGCGCCGCGCCCACGCCGCGCCCGTCGGGCGCAGCGAACAAGACGGGCAGGCAGTCGGCGACCATCACGCTGCAGGCGATGCCCGGGGCGGTGGTGATCGCCGCATCCGCTTCATACGGGCCCGGCCCCGCCGGCAGACGCAACACGCGCACGCCATGCACCTGCGACATCCATAGCGGCTTCGCACCACCCAGCAATGCCGCAAAGCGGCGTCGGTTTTCATCCACCGCGGCAGGGTTGTCGCCGGCCGAGCGGCCGAGGTTGAGGCTGTCGAAGGGCGCCAAGCTGACGCCGCCCGCTCGCGTGCTCATCAGCGCGCCGACGCGCGCATCGACCTGCCAGTCGGGCGCGATCACACCCGACAGCGATGTCTCACCACGCATTGACATACGCAAGCCGCGCGACTCCAAGCAAGCGCCGCGGATCCGGCTCTGCCGGTCCGCCAGCGCTGCCCCCTAGGGCGGGAGCGGCGCAGCCGCTTCGGGGGTGGGCCTCACGCCGCGTCAGGGCATTTCTCCGGCCGCGTCTGCTCGAAGGCGTCGAGCTGCATGCAGGCTTCGAACACCCGCATCACGCTCGGTACATGGTCGAGCCGGCAGTTGAAGCGCTGGGCGTTGAAGATCTGCGGTACCAGGAGGATGTCGGCCAGGGTCGGCGCGTCGCCGTGGCAAAACTTGCCAGTGCGCGCGTCGGCCAACTGGCGCTCCACGGTTTGCAGCCCCGTCTCAACCCAGTGCCGGTACCAGCGGTTCTTGTCGTCTTCACTCAGTTTGAGCTCGTGAACCAGGTAGCGCAGCACGCGCAGGTTGTCCAGCGGGTGGATCTCGCAGGCGATGTCATAGGCGAGCGCGCGCACGCGGGCGCGGCCGAGCGCGTCGGCCGGCAGCAGCGGTGGCGTAGGGTGGGTCTCGTCGAGGTACTCGATGATGGCCAGCGACTGCGTCAGCAGTGCATCGCCGTCCTTGAGCAGGGGCACCAGACGCGCCGCCGAGACCGCCACATAGGACTCGCTGAACTGCTCGTTGCGTGCCAGGTGCACCGCCACGTAGTCATAGGCCAGGCCTTTGAGGGCCAGGGCGATGCGCACCCGGTAGGAGGCCGAGGAGCGGTGGTAGCTGTAGAGCTGCATGGTCTGAATGATGCCACCGCTAAACTGCGCCACCATGCTGTTGAACGAGCGCGCCAGGATCAAGCATTGCCGCGCCTGCGGCACGCCGGTGGCCTACCTCATCCCCAAGGATGACAACCGCGAGCGCGCGGTCTGCCCGGCCTGCGCCACAGTGCACTACGAGAACCCGCTCAACGTCGTCGGCACGGTGCCGATCTGGGGCGCCCAGGTTCTGCTCTGCAAACGCGCGATCGAGCCGCGCTACGGCTTCTGGACCCTGCCCGCGGGCTTTCTCGAACTCGGTGAGTCGACCGCAGAGGGTGCGCTGCGCGAGACCGTCGAAGAGTCAGGCGCCGAGGTCGATCTCGGACCACTGTTCTCGGTGCTCGACGTGGCCCGCGTCGGCCAGGTTCACTTGTTCTACCTGGCGACGATGCGCTCGCAAGCCCTGGCCCCGGGCAGCGAAACCCTGGAGGCACGCCTGTTCCGCGAAGACGAGGTGCCCTGGGACGAGATTGCTTTTCGCACCGTCCGTGAAACCTTGCGCTATTTCTTCGATGATCGACGGCGCGGTCAATTCGGCGTGCACAGCGCCGATATAGGCTGAGGCCATGAATCCCACCTGTGCAAGCTCGACATGAGCGAAACCGCTCCGTCGCGCCTGCGCGAAGACCTGATACACCCCGACCCGCTGCTCGACTGCCTGGTCGAGGTGTGTCGCCTGCATGGACAGGGGGCATCGCGGGCGTCGCTGGCGGCCGGCCTGCCACTGGTCGAGGGCCGCTTGAACCTCGAACTGGCAGAACGCGCCGCGACGCGGGCGGGCATGGCTGCGCGCCTGCAGCGCCTGCCGCTGGCGCAGATCGACGCTGCTGCGCTGCCGGCGATCCTGCTGCTGGCCAACAACCAGGCCCTGGTGCTGCTGGGCCAAGACGAACAGGGACGGGCCCGCGTCCTGCTACCCGAGACCGGCCAAGGGGCCGTGACGCTCTCTGCCGCGGACCTGGCCGCGCGCTACACCGGAGTGGCGCTGTTCGTGCGGCCGCACTTTCGTTTCGACAACCGCGCCCCCGAGGTGCGCAGCACCCGCCGCGGCCATTGGTTCTGGAGCGCGATCAGTGCGCAGCGATTCGTCTACCGCGACGTGCTGGTGGCGGCAGCCTTGGTCAACGTCTTCGCCCTGGCCTTCCCGATCTTCTCGATGAATGTCTACGACCGCGTGGTGCCCAACCAGGCAGTCGAAACCCTCTGGGCGCTGGCCATCGGCATCGTGCTCGTGCTGTGCGCTGACCTCTGGTTGCGCACCCTGCGCAGCCGTTTCGTCGACGAGGCCAGCGCGCGCATCGATGTGACGTTGTCGGCCACCCTGCTCGAGCGTGTGCTCGGCCTGAAGATGGCACACCGCCCCGAGTCGGTCGGCTCATTTGCCAGCCAGCTGCGTGGCTTCGAGCAGGTGCGCGACTTCATTGCCTCGGGTACGGTGACGGCCCTGGTCGATCTGCCCTTCACCCTGCTCTTCATTGCGGTGCTGGTCTGGTTGTCGCCCTGGCTGGCGCTGCCGGTGGTCCTGGTGTTCGGGCTGATCGTGGTCATCGGCTGGGTCTTGCAGCACCGCCTGCACCAGTTGTCGGAAACCACCTGGCAGGCCTCGGCACAACGCAATGCCACGCTCATCGAGAGCCTGACCGGCCTGGAGACCATCAAGACGCAGGGCGCCGAGGGCGTGATCCAGGCCCGCTGGGAGCGCAACAACCTGTTCCTGGCGCGCATCAATGTGCGCATGCGCGCGCTGTCGTCGAGCGCGATGTACGGCACCGCGTGGCTCACGCAAGGCGTCAGCGTGGCCGTGATCGTGATCGGCGTCTACCTCATCAACGAGCGCCAGCTCACGATGGGCGCCTTGATCGCCGCCAGCATGCTGGCGGGCCGTGCCCTGGCCCCGGCCGGCCAGATCGTCGGCCTGCTGATGCAGTACCAGGGCGCGCGCACCGCCCTCGAATCGCTCGACAAGCTGATGGCCAAACCGGTCGAGCGCCCGAGCGCGGCCGAAGGCGCGGCGCCCTTCATCCAGCGCCGCGACCTGAAGGGCGAGATCGAACTGCGCAACGTGCGCTTCGCCTACCCGAACCGCGACGATGCCGCGCTCGACGGCGTGAGCTTTCACATCAAGCCGGGCGAGCGCGTGGCCCTGATCGGGCGCGTGGGCTCGGGCAAGTCGACGATCCAGCGCCTGGTGATGGGCCTGTACGAGCCCAGCGGCGGCGAGGTGCTGCTCGACGGCGTCGACGTGCGCCAGCTCGACCCGGCCGACGTGCGTCGCAACATTGCCTACGTATCGCAGGACGTGCTGCTGTTCCACGGCTCCTTGCGCGACAACATTGCCTTCGGCCTGCCCTACGCCGACGATGCGGCCGTGGTCGGCGCCGCCGAAGTGGCCGGCCTGCAGGACTTCGTCAGCCGTCACCCGCGCGGCTTCGACATGGCGGTGGGCGAGCGCGGCGAGTCGCTGTCGGGCGGCCAGCGCCAGGCCATCGGCATTGCGCGCGCCGTGCTGCACAACGCGCCGCTCTTGCTTCTGGACGAGCCGAGCAGCGCAATGGATTTCTCCACCGAGGCCCATGTCACGCAGCGCCTGACAGCCTTTGCCGCAGGCAAGACCTTGTTGTTGGTGACGCACCGCACCTCGCTGCTCAGCCTGGTCGAGCGGGTGATCGTGATCGACAACGGCCGTGTCGTCGCCGACGGGCCGCGCGAACGCATCATGCAAGCGCTGCAGAGCGGGCGCATCTCGAAAGCCGCTTGAGATGCTGACCAGACTCGGCAAGACCGTCCACTCGCTCCTGGAGCGGGTGCGCATGTTGCTCGAACCCGTGTCACGGCGCTGGCTGGGCAGCCCGCTCGATGATGCGCAGGCGGCAGCGGCCGGCCTGGTGCCTTTCGAGCATGAGGCCGACGCCCTCATCTCGCGCCAGCGCACGCACCGGGCGCAGGCCATTGTTCGGGTGGCGCTGCTGGTGATCGTGCTGCTGATCGTCTGGGCCGCGCTAGCGCGGGTGGATGAAGTAACGCGTGGCGAGGCCCGGGTGATTTCGTCGCGCCAGTTGCAGATCGTGCAGTCGCTGGACGGCGGCGTGGTGGTCGAGATTCTGGTCAAGGAGGGCCAGGTGGTTGAAGCCGGCCAGTTGCTGCTGCGTGTTGACGAAACCCGCGCCACCTCGGGCGTGCGCGAAAGCGCGGCCCAAGGCGTGGCCTTGCGGGCGCGCACGGCCCGCTTGCGCGCCCTGGCCGAAGACAAACCCTTCCAGCCGCCACTGGCCGGCACTGACGAAGAGAAACGCACGGTGGAAGAAGAGCGGCGCCTGTACGAGGCCCGCCTGTCAGAGCTGCAAGCACAGTTGTCGATCAACCGCCAGCAACTCTCGCAGCGCCAACAAGAACTCAACGAGATGCAGGCCCGGCGCAATGCGGCCCAGCGCGGCCTTGAACTGGCACAGCAGGAACTGGCGCAGACGCGCCCGCTACTGGCCACTGGCGCCGTCTCGCAAGTCGACATCCTGCGCCTGGAGCGCGACGTGACCAAGAACCGCGGCGACGCCGAACAGGCCACGGCACAAATTGCGCGGGTGCAGGCCGCCATCGGCGAGGCCCAGCGCAAGGCTCAGGAGACGGAGTTGGTGTTTCGCGGCGAGGCGCGGCGCGACCTGGCCGATGCCATGGGCAAGCTGAACGCGCTCAACGAAGGCGCCGTGGCGCTGGCCGACCGGGTCTCCAAGGCCCAGGTCAAGAGCCCCGTGCGCGGCCGCGTGCAGCGCCTGCTGGCCAACACCGTGGGCGGCGTGGTGCAGCCAGGCAAGGACATCGTAGAGATCGTGCCGCTCGACGACACCCTGGTGCTCGAAGCGCGCGTGGCGCCCAAGGACATCGCTTTCATCGTCCCCGGACAAGCCGCGACAGTGAAGTTCACCGCCTATGACTTCTCGATCTACGGTGGCCTGGAGGCCAAAGTCGAGAACATCAGCCCCGACACCGTGGTGGACGAACGCGGCAACGCCTTCTACCTGGTGCGTGTGCGTACCGACCGGGCCAGTTTCAACGACAAGCTGCCGATCATTCCGGGCATGACCGCCGAGGTGGATGTGCTGACGGGCAAGAAGTCGGTGCTGTCCTACCTGCTCAAGCCACTGCTCAAGGTCCAGGCCTACGCCTTGCGCGAGCGCTGAAAGCCCCGCCAGCGCGGCCTCAAGTTCGGCCCCTGGCGGCCGATGAAACGTGAGCAATGCCCAGGTACGTCGCGGGTGCGCCAAACGCCCCCGACACAAACAGTTGCAATCAGTGACGCGGATCACGGTGAGCACTTGTTGCACATGACTTTAGCGCTCTGGCGCTCGGTATCCTGCCCGTGCGCCCCTGATTACTGAGGAAACCCGTCCCATGCCGAGCCCCATTTCTTCGCCCCGCGGTACCGTTGTCAGCATCTGGGGCAAGGCCTATGTGCGCGCCGCCGACGGCCAGTGGCGCTTGCTCAAGCTGGGCGAAGTGATTCGCCCTGGCGACGCGCTGCGCACAGAGCAGGACTCGATCGTGATGATGGTCGACGCTGAGGGCCAGCTGCGCCCGCTTCAGAGCGCCGCGGCCAGCGAGACCGACCGCGTCATTGCCGCGCTCGACAGCGCCGACCCGCAGGCGGCCACCGCCGCAGGCCTGGCCGGCGGCGACGCAGGCGGCTTTCTGCCCGGCCTGCGAGTTGACCGCGTTGTCGAGGGCGTCACGCCGGTGACGCTGGCCACCGCCCTGGACGCCACGGCGGTGGACTTCGGCCGCGCCACGCGCAGCAATGCGCCCGAACTGAACAGCCCGGTCGCGGTGTCCGCGTCGTCATCGAGCATCGCCGCGGTGGAAGAAGGCGGCGCCATAACGCTCGGGCTGACACGGCCCCTGGGCGGTGGCACGCTGCAAGTGCTGGTGACGCAAGTGCCGGCCAGCGGCCAGATCGTTACGGCCGCGGGCACGCCCGTGGTAGCCGGCAGCAGCCTGGCGCCCGACGAGCTGCCTGGCTTGCGCTACCTGCCGCCCGCCGACTACGACGGCCAGACGCCAATCGCGCCCTTCACTTACAGCGTGAGCAACGGCAGCTCGACCGCCACGGGCAGCACCCTGATCAGCGTGACGGCAGTGAACGACGCCCCGGTGGCAAACGCCGGCAGCGGCAGCGCCGCTGAAGACAACGCCATCGCCGTGTCACTCGGCGGCAGTGATGTCGACGGCAGCATTGCCAGCGTGCGTGTCAGCACCCTGCCCGCCAATGGCGTGCTCTACCTCGCCAATGGCATCACGCCGGTGGCCCTGGGACAGGCCCTCTCGCCCGCCGAGGCCGCCAGCCTGCTGTTCCGTCCGGCGCCAAACTTCAACGGCAGCGCCAGCCTGTCCTTCAGCGTCACCGACAACGCAGGCAGCGTATCGGCACCAGCGGTTGTTGCCCTCGCCATCACCCCGGTCAACGACGTGCCCCAGGCCGTGGCCGACAGCGTCGGCACGGTCGGCGTCAGCCCCGTGACGGTTGCCGTGCTCGGCAACGACAGTGATGTCGATGGCGACCCGCTGACGCTCAGTGGCGCCAGCGTCAACGCCGCGCTCGGCAGCGTCATGATCAACCCTAACGGCAGCCTGACCTTCAGCGCCGCCCCGGGTGTCAGCGGGCCGGTGGCAGTGAGCTACAGCGTCAGCGACGGGCGCGGCGGCAGTGCGCTTGGCACGCTCACCGTCAACGTCGCCATCGCGCCGAGCGTCACCGTTGATGCACCCGCGCTCAGCAATGACAACACGCCGCGTATCAGCGGCAGCAGCAACCTGCCACCGGGTGCCAGCGTCAATTTGAGCGTCACCGACGCCAACGGCGGGGTGCAGACCTTCATGGCCACGGTGCAAGCCGACGGCAGCTACGCCGCCGATGTGCCGGCCGCCCTGGCCGACGGCCCGTACAGCGTGGTGGCCAGCGTCAGCGTGCCCGGCGCCGGCAGCGCCAGCGCCAATGACGGCGGCAGCATCGACAGCGTTGCGCCCACCTTGACCGTGGACGCGCCGGCGCTCGGCAATGACAGCACACCGACGATCAGCGGCACGACAGATCTGCCGCCGGGCTCGACGGTGCGGCTGACCGTGACCGACGCCCTCGGCACGGTGCAGACTTTCAGCGCGACCGTGCTGCCCGGTGGCGGCTTCAGCGCCGACGTGCCTGCGGCGCTGGCCCAAGGCAACTACAGCGTCGTTGCGACCGCCAGTGACGCCGCGGGCAACCCGGCGAGCGCCAGCGACAGCGGCGCCATCGACGTCACGCCGCCGGTTGCGACCATCACGCTCGATCTCGTCACGGCCGACAACATCGTCAACGCCGGTGAGGCCGGCGGCAACATCACTCTTGGCGGCACGGTGGGCGGTGACGGGCAAGTGGGCGACACCGTGACGCTCACGGTCAACGGCACGGCCTACACCGGCCTCGTGCTGGCCGGCAACACCTTCTCGATCGCCGTGCTCGGCAGCGATGTGCTGGCCGACGCCGACCGCCGCATCGACGGCGCGGTGACGACCACCGACGCGGCCGGCAACAGCAGCACCGCCACGGCCCTGCGCGACTACGCCGTCAACACTGCGCCGCTTGCGGTGGCCGACAGTCTGGCCATCGGCGAAGACAGCGCCGGCACCAGTGCCGATGTGACGCCCAGCACGCCGGGCCAAGACAACGATGCCGATGGCGACGCGCTCAACGTGATCGGCGTCGCCGTGGGCACCCCTGCCTCCGCCGCCGGCAACGTGGGCGCCGCGCTCGTCGGCACCTGGGGCACGCTGACCCTGGCCGCCGACGGCAGCTACACCTACGTGCCGCGGGCCGTGGCGCAAACACTGGCCGCCGGCCAGACCGTGAACGACGTCTTCACTTACACCATCGCCGATGGCCGCGGCGGCTTCGCCAGCGCCACCCTGAGCGTCAGCGTCAGCGGCAGTGACGACCCGACCGTGATTGCTGGCCCGCTGACGGGCACGGTGCAGGAAGACGTGACAGCCAGTGCCGTCGGCGCCCTGACCGCCACCGATGTCGAAACGGGTGTACGCGGCTTCGTCGTGCAGAGCAATGTGGCCGGTGCCTATGGCCAGTTCTCGATCGATGCCAGCGGCAACTGGAGCTACGCACTCAGCAACGCCGCGCCGAATGTGCAGGCCCTCGCCGCCGGCCAAAACGCGACCGAAACCTTCGTCGTCGCCAGCGACGACGGCGCCAACGCCACCATCACCGTGACGGTGTTGGGCAGCAACGACGCGCCCGTGGTCTCGAGCACCGCCATCAACGCCAGCGAACAAGGCGCCGCCGTGGCGCTGGGCCTGGCCGTGCCGAGCGATGTCGATGGCGGTGCCGTGTTGGCGATCAGCGTGACGGGCTTGCCGGTGATCGGCCAGATCCAGCTTGCCGACGGCACGCCTGTCGTCAACGGCGCTACTTTGACGGCCGCGCAACTCGCCGGCCTGCGCTACCTGCCGCCGGTCGACTACGACGGCATCGCTGCCGTCGGCAGCTTTGCTTATGGCGTCAGCGACGGCACGCTCAGCGTGCCGGGCGGCACGACCATCACTTTGGCTGCGGTCAATGATCGGCCGGTGGCGTTTGACGACGGCTCGGCAGCCACGCCACTGCTGACGGTGGCCGAAGACTCCGGCCTGTCGGCTCAGATCACGGTCCTGGCCAACGACACCGATGTCGATGGCGGCACCCTGTCGGTAAGCGCCGCGACCTCGCCCAACGGCACGGTCACGATCAACGCCAATGGCACGCTGTCGTTCATCCCGGCCTCCAACTTCAATGGCCCCACCACGATCTCGTACACGATCTCGGACGGCAACGGCGGCACCGACACCGCCACCGTCTTCGTCAACGTCACAGCGATCAACGACGCGCCCGACGCGATCAGCGACGGCTCTGCGGCGACGCCACTGTTGACCGTGGCCGAGGACTCCGGTCTATCTGCGCCGATCACGGTGCTGACCAACGACACCGATATCGACGCTGACACGCTCGCGGTCACCGCAGCGACCTCGCCCGACGGCGCGGTCACGATCAACGCCAACGGCACGCTGTCGTTCAACCCGGCCGCCAACTTCAACGGCCCAACGACCATCAGCTACACGATCGACGATGGCAATGGTGGCACCGACACCGCCACGGTCTTTGTCAACGTCACGAGCGTCAATGACGTGCCCGACGCGATCAACGACGGCTCTGTAGCCACGCCACTGTTGACGGTGGCCGAAGACTCGGGTCTGTCTGCGCCGATCACGGTCCTGGCCAACGACACCGATGTCGACGGCGACACCCTGTCGGTGACCGCCGCGACCTCGCCCAACGGCGCGGTCACGATCAACGCCAATGGCACGCTGTCGTTCACCCCGGCCTCCAACTTCAATGGCCCGACGACAATCAGCTACACGATCTCGGACGGCAATGGTGGCACCGACACCGCCACGGTCTTTGTCAACGTCACCGCCGTCAACGACGCGCCCGACGCGATCAACGACGGCTCGGCAGCCACGCCGCTGTTGACCGTTGCCGAGGACTCCGGTCTGTCGGCTCAGATCACGGTGCTGACCAACGACACCGACATCGACGGCGATGCACTCAGCGTCACGGCCGCGACCTCGCCCAACGGCACGGTCACGATCAATGCCAATGGC
>JANNGJ010000374.1:0-1745 GCA_031403815.1 Burkholderiales bacterium
GCGCGCCAGGTACTCGAGATTGACCTGGTGCACGATGCCGAAGCCCGGCGGCACGACGCCGAAGGTGTCGAAGGCCTGCATGCCCCACTTCATGAACTCGTAGCGCTCCTGGTTGCGCTGGAATTCGAGCTTCATGTTCAGGTCGAGCGCGTTCTTGGTGCCGTAGTTGTCTATCGTCACCGAGTGGTCCACCACCAGGTCCACCGGCACCAAGGGCTCGATGGTCTTGGGGTTCTTGCCCAGGCTCTTGGCCACGTTGCGCATCGCGGCCAGGTCGGCCAGCAGGGGCACACCGGTGAAGTCTTGCAGCACCACGCGGGCAACGACGAAAGGAATCTCGTCGCTGCGCTCGGCCTGGGCCTGCCAGCCCGCCACTTGCTTGACGTGCGCTGCCGTGACCTTCTGGCCGTCGCAGTTGCGCAGCACGCTTTCCAGCACGATGCGCAGGGAGTGCGGCATGCGGCTGACCTTGGGGAACTGCTTGGCCAGTTCAGGCAGCGAGAAGTAGGAACCCTTCTTGCCGAGTTTCTTGCGGGTGGAAGCAAAGGCGTGGGTCATCTTGTGCGCTCGCGGTTGGAGGGTGGAGTGGAGGTTATTTGACTTTCGGGACGATGACTTTCAGTCCCTTGAAATAGTCGCGGAAGAACCCCGCATCACGGGTGATCAGGGCGCTGCACTGGAGCAGGGCGTGGGCGCCAATCAGGAAGTCAGGCACGGAACGGGGCGTGGCGCTGGCCTCGGTGCCGCTGCGCAGCCTTTCTTTGTAGCGGCGCTGCATCTCACCGGCGCGCACGGCGGCTCGCAGGTCGAGTGGCGCGAAAGCAATGCCCGAATCGTCCAGCGCGTCCATCAGGACCGATCCGCTGCCCAGGCCGGCCACGACCTCGCTGATGACCACATCACAGGCGACGACGGGCCCCTGGTTCAGCGCTGCACGCACGGCTTCTTCGGCGGCGCTCGCGCGCGCGTCGCCGCCGATCAGGTCAATCAAGACGGAGCTGTCGATGGCAATCACTTCTTCTTGCGCACGGGCTCTGCCGGCAGAAAGGGATCGCCGGGCGCTCTGCCGCGCAGATCGCGCATGACGTCGTCAGTGGTCACCCCCGGCGGCAGCTTGATCAGGCCGCGCAGGCGCGACAGTGCGTCGCTCACATCCTTGCGCAGAATGATGCGCCCGCCTTCGATCTCGACCTTGAGCTTCATGCCCTTGGTCAGGCCAAGCTGGTCGCGCACAGCCTTGGGCAGGGTGATCTGGCCGCGTTCGGCCACGGTGGCTTCCATCGTCAGCTCCATTCAGGTTCGGGGTGTCTGATTCAAATGGTACGCAAGGATTGTACGTACTTTTCTAAGCCGATGGCAGGTAGCGTACCGACAAGACCCCGTCGATCGCCGCCAGGCGGGCCAGCACCGCCGGCTGCACCGGGCTCTCGACATCGACCAGCGTGTAGGCCATCTCGCCGCGGCTCTTGTTCACCATGTTGTGGATGTTCAGGCCGGCGTGGGCCATGGCCGCCGAGATCTGCGCCAGCATGTTGGGCACGTTGGCATTGGCAATCGCCACGCGGTAGCTCGACTCGCGCGCCATGGCCACGGCCGGGAAGTTGACGGCGTTGGCAATGTTGCCGTGCTCCATGAAGTCGCGCAGTTGCATGGCCACCATCACGGCGCAGTTCTCCTCGGCCTCGCGCGTCGAGGCGCCCAGGTGGGGCAGGGCCAGCACGCGCGCGTGGCCGTGCAATGCCGCG
>JANNGJ010000375.1:0-8086 GCA_031403815.1 Burkholderiales bacterium
TCAGCCACTCGAACGGCCCCGCCGGGTAGTTGACGCCGAGCTTCATCGCCGCATCGGCTGCGTCGGTGGAGCACACGCCCTGCTGCACCGCATCGGCCGCTTCGTTGATCAGCATGGCAACGGTGCGCGCGGCCACGAGGCCGGGCGCGTCCGCCACGCGCAGGGGCGCAAAGCCCAGCGCCGCCAACCATGCTGCAGCCTGGGCTTGCCAAGTGCTGCTCGCCGCCGGCGCCACGGCAAAAGCCAGCGCGCTGCCACTGGGCGCTGGCAAGATGAACGGGCGATCGAACACGCCGACATCGGCCAAGCCGAAGTGGGCTGCCAGCGCGGCTGCGCAGCGCCCGTCGGTCATCACCAGGCGAGCGTGGTCAACCGCCAGGCCGGTCCAGCCGCTGTCGCGCACGCGCGCCGGGCCCCAGCCCTGCGGCGCCAGCGCGCGGGTGGCGGCGTGCTCGAGCGCATCGGCCACGGCGCCGTCGCCATGCACCGCGACTTCGCGCGCGGTGGCCGGTGCCTCGTGCACGGCCACCGGCAGGGGCGGCGTACCCGGCGGGTAACGATAGAAACCGCGGCCGCTCTTGCGCCCGAGCACGCCGCCTTCGACCATCTCGCGCTGCACTGGCGACGGCACGTAGCGCTTGTCGAAGAAGTTGGCCTCGAAGACCGCGTTGGTGACGGCGAAATTGGTTTCGTGACCGATCAGGTCCATCAACTCGCACGGGCCCATGCGAAAGCCCACGGCGCGCAGGCAGGCGTCGAGCACCTGGGGCGTGGCCGCCTGCTCGTGGAGCAGCGCCAGGGTTTCGGCATAGAAGGGCCGGGCAATGCGGTTGACGATGAAGCCCGGCGTGGAGCGCGCGTGCACCGGTACCTTGCCCCAGGCCCGCGCCAGCTCGAACACGGCCTCGGCCGCGCCGGCCTCGGTGTGCAGGCCCGACACCACCTCCACCAGCCTCATCAAGGGCACCGGGTTGAAGAAGTGCATGCCGACCAACCGCCCCGGGTGCTGCAGGCCGTTGGCCATGGCGGTGACCGAGATCGACGAGGTGTTGGTGGCCAGCACGCAGCGCGGGCTGAGCAGGGCTTCGAGCTGCTGCAGCAAGGCCCGCTTGGCATCGAGGTTCTCGACGATGGCCTCGATGGCCAAGCCCACCTCGCCGGCCTCTTCCAAAGCGGCCAGCGGCTCGATGCGCGCCAGGGTGGCATCGGCCGCCTCGGCCGTGAGCTTGCCTTTGGCCACCAAGGCATCCAGGGTGGCGCCGAGCTGGGCCGCCGCCTGCTGGGCGGCACCGGCGCGGGCGTCGAACAGCCGCACCCGGTGGCCCGCCTGGGCAGCCACCTGCGCAATCCCCGTGCCCATGATGCCGGCACCCACCACCAGCACATCGGTCTTGTCGAGCTTGAAGGCGGTCATGGCGGACTCCAGGGCGCCGGGTGCTTGGCAAGAAAGGCCGCAAAGCCGTCACGGGCCTCGTCGCTGCCGCGCACGCGGGCGATGGTCTGGGCCGTCAACTCGCGCACCTCGGCCGTGATCGGGCCGACCTCGAGCTGGGCCATCAGCTGCTTGATCTCGCGCTGAGCCTGCGGGCCGCCGGCCAGCAACTCCTTTGCCGCGGAGTCCACCGCGGCATCCAGTTGCTCGAGCGGCACCACCTGCTGCACCAGGCCAAGCGCGAGTGCCTCGGTGGCGCCGAAGCGCGCCGCCGTCAGCGCCAGGCGGCGGGCCTGGCGCTTGCCGAGGGCATTCACGATGTAGGGGCCGATCACCGCGGGCAGGATACCGAAGCGCGCCTCGCTGATGGCGAAGCTGGCGTTGTCGGCGGCGATGGCGATGTCGCAGGCACACGCCAGCCCGACGCCGCCGCCGAGCGCGGCGCCCTGCACCCGCGCAATCGTCGGTTTGGGGCAGGTGTCGATGCGCGCCAGCATGGCAGCGAAGCGCCGCGCGTCGTCGAGGTTCCAGGCCAGCGACGCGCTGCTCGCGCGCTGCATCCACGCGAGATCGGCGCCCGCGCTGAAGTGCTTGCCATCGCCGGCCAGGACGATGACGCGCACCGTGGCGTCATCGGTCAATTGCGCGAAGGCGGCGTCGAGCTCGCCGATCATGGCTTCGTCAAAGGCGTTGAACACGGCAGGACGCGCCATCGTGATCTGCGCCACGCCCGCGCCAAGCTCGGAAATCGAAAGCGCCGCCATCAATAGGTCTCCAGGTGCAGACGCCCTTCTCTCTTCAGCGCCGCGCCCACCGCATCCCACGCCAGGCCGGCCTGCTGCGCAATATCGCGCAGGGCCAGGACAACGCCCTCCTCCATCGCCTTCAGGCCGCAGACATAGAAGTAGGCGTTGGGATCGGCCAGCAGCGGCGCCAGGTCGGCCGCGCGCTCGCGCATGGCGTCCTGCACGTAGCGCTTGGGCTGGCCCGGCGTGCGGCTGAATGCGAAGTTGACGTCGATGAAGTCCTTGGGCAGCCTCTGCAGCGGGCCGAAGTAAGGCAACTCCTCCTGGGTGCGCGCGCCAAAGAACAACATCAGCTGGCCGCCCTCGAACTTGCTAGAACTGTGCCCCCAGGCTTCGGCTTCGGCTTCGCCTGCGCCCCCCCCCGAGGGGGCTGCGCTGCCTTGGGGTGGCCCGGCGGCAGCACGCCTGAGGCGGCGGCGCCATTCCGTCATCGCGCGCATGGGTGCGCTGCCGGTGCCCGTGCAGATCATGACGATGTGGCTCTTCGGGTGGTTGGGCATCAGGAAACTGGTGCCGAAGGGGCCGATCACCTGCACCGTGTCGCCCACTGCGAGATCACAGAGGTGGTTGCTGGCCACGCCGCGCACCGGCTTGCCGTCGTGGTCTTCCAGCACCCGCTTGACCGTCAACGAGGCGTTGTTGTAGCCCGGGCGCTCGCCGTTGCGCGGGCTGGCCACCGAGTACTGGCGTGCGTGATGGGCACGGCCGGCCGCGTCGCTGCCTGGCGGCAGCACACCGATCGACTGGCCTTCGAGCAAAGGGAACGGCAGCGAGCCGAAATCCAACACGATGTGGTGGGTGTCGTAGTCGCGCCCGACCGCGGTCACACGAACGTTGCCGGTGACGACGGCGGTGATGGCCTTCTCCGCCGCCTTGGGCCCGTACAGGTTGCTGTAAGCGTGGGCCGCAGACCAAGGCGGCAAGGTGGCGCCGAACTGGGTGGCGCTGAAACCGGCATCGGCGGGGCCCGACTGGGTAGGCTGGGGCGCCGCAACGGCTGGCAGCGCGACGACAGATTGCGCAATCGCCAGACCCAGGGACTCGCTGGGAAGCTCGGCGGGCAGCTCCTCCCAACCGAACTGCTCTGCCACCGCGTAGGTCTTGAAAACCGGCACGACGCGCCAGTGGTCGATCGACCCCGTAGGGCACGGCGCGATGCAGGCCATGCAGGCGTTGCACTTGGCCGCATCGACCACGTAGTTGCGGTCGTCGTGGGTGATCGCGCCGACCGGGCAGGTGGCCTCGCAGGTGTTGCAGCGGATGCAGATCTCGGGGTCGATCAGGTGCTGCCTGACGACATCGGTCTGCACCGTTGCGTTCATCGAGAGCTCTCCAGCGCGGTCAGTTGAATCTCACGTACTCGAAATCGACGGGCTGGCGGTTGACGCCCAGGGCGGGCGGCGCGATCCAGTTCGCGAATTGTCCAGGTTCGACGACGCGACCCATCAAACCGGCGACGAAGGCGCGGTCGCCGTCCGACGGCAGCCAATGGTCGACGTTAGCGCGCCACTCGGCTTCGCTCACCACGCGCCCATCCGGTGAGACCTTGATGCCCGACAGCGCACCGATGTTGCGGTGAAAAGCCTTGTGCGGCACCACGAGGCGGTGCGGCAGGCCGGCTTTCTCCAGCACCTTGTTCCAGCGCCCGACTCCGGCCACGCTGTCCTTGATGAAGTCGTCGCGCAGCACTTCATTCAGGGCATTGAGCATCGGCACCTGTTTTTCCACCAGCTGCCCGCTGTCCTTGCCAACCCCGGCTTCGAGGACCGGGTAGGTTCGGCCCTTGAGCACGTGATCATCGTCGCGTTTGCCCTCCTCGAAGCGCCCCTTCAGGCCCGAGCTGTAGAAGATGGCGGCATTGCTCGACTGGTCGGCGCCGAACAGATCGATGGTCACGCTGTAGTGGAAGTTGAGGTAGCGCTGCAGGGTGGGCAGGTCGATCACCCCGGCAGCGCGCAGCACGCCCGCGTCATCCGTCTTCAACTCGTTCATCTTCTGCGCCGTGCGCTGGATCACGCGCGAGACGCCGCTCTCGCCGACGAACATGTGGTGCGCTTCTTCCGTGAGCATGAACTTGGTGGTGCGCGCCAGTGGGTCGAACGCGCTTTCGGCCAGGGCGCAGAGCTGGAACTTGCCGTCGCGATCGGTGAAATAGGTGAACATGAAGAAGGCCAGCCAATCCGGCGTGGCCTCGTTGAACGCGCCGAGGATGCGCGGGTTGTCCGCGTCGCCGCTGCGGCGCTCGAGCAGGGCCTCGGCCTCTTCACGGCCGTCACGGCCGAAGTGCTTGTGCAAGAGGTAGACCATGGCCCAGAGGTGGCGGCCTTCTTCCACATTGATCTGGAACAGGTTGCGCAGGTCGTACATGCTCGGCGCGGTGAGCCCCAGGTGGCGCTGCTGCTCGACCGAGGCCGGCTCGGTGTCGCCTTGCGTGACGATGATGCGGCGCAGGTTGGCCCGGTGTTCGCCGGGCACTTCGGTCCAGGCACGCTCGCCCTTGTGGTCGCCGAAGTGAATCTCGCGCTCGGCGCTGCCCGGGTTGAGGAAGATGCCCCAGCGGTAGTCGCGCATCTTGACGTGACCGAACTGGGCCCAGCCCTGGGGGTCGACACTGACGGCCGTGCGCAGGTAGACATCCATGTCGGCCGACCCTTCGGGGCCCATGTCATCCCACCAATGGATGAAGTTCGGCTGCCACTGCTCGAGAGCACGTTGCAAGGTGCGGTCGTCCGACAGGTTGACGTTGTTGGGGATCTTCTCGCTGTAGTTGATGCTGGTCATGATGAGTGCCTCGAATGCTCAGACTCTGTTCCAGTTGAAAGAGGCTTTCTCGCCGCTTCCGTAAACTTTCAGTGCGCCCTTCTCACCCACTGCGTTCGGGCGCTGGAAGATCCAGTTCTGCCAGGCCGTCAAGCGACCGAAGACGCGGGTGAACAGGTTCTCGGGGCCGTTGAAGCGCAGGCTGGCTTCCATGCCGGTGAGGGCATCGGGGCTCATCGAGACGCGCTCTTCGATGGCGATGCGCACCTCGTCGGCCCAGTCGATGTCGTCGGGCTTGCTGGTGACGAGGCCGAGGGCGAACGCGGCGTCGGCATCCAGGGCCCGGCCCGCCTCGCCGCGCACGGCGTCGAGGGCCGACGGCTCGTTGTAGAAGCGGCGCTGCAGGCGGCTTTGCCCGGTGATCATCGGGTACAGGCCGAAGTTCGTATCGGCCAGCGCGATCTTCGGCGCCCTGGCTGCGTCCGAACCTTGGTTCGCCTGCGGCTCAGGCAGGGCCAGCATGTAGATTCGATCGCAGGCCAGTGCCAGCTCGAGCAAGCTGCCGGCGAAGCACGAGCCTGGCTCGACCAGTGCAAAAAGGCTGCGCGACGACACATCGAGGCGGCTGAAGGTGCGCCGCAAGAGCCCAATCGTTTCTCGCACCAGCCAGTGGTTGCTGTGCGCCAGCAGCACAGCGTCCAGTGCCAGCACCACCGCGGCGTCGCCCTCGGTCTTGATCAGCCAGGTGCCGATGCTCGGCTCGTTGGTGCGCATCGACAGGATCGCATCTTCGAGTTCACGCGCCATCTGCAGCGGGTACCAGGCGGCAGCCGCGGCTTCGATGCCGGCAATGTCGCGTGGCTGTGGTCCCACCGGAGCCCGGACAGTCCAGGTGGCCGTGCGCTTGGCCCGGTCGATGTCGACGGTCACATGCGTGTAGCGCAAGGCATCGCCTTCGACGCTGCGGGTGACTGCGGGCAAGATGACACCCCGCCCATCGGCCGGTCGGTCGCTCTGCGCCGCGAGTTGCAGTGCGCGCTCCCGCACCTTGGCGGCAAAGACTTGCGGCTTGGCAATGTCATCGACAAGGCGCCAGTCCTTGGCACGCTGGCCGCGCACACCCTCGACGCTGGTGCAGAACAGATCGGCCAGATCGTGGCGCACCCGCCGCTTGTCGGTCACGCGCGTCAAGCCGCCGGTGCCCGGCAGCACCCCCAGCAGCGGGACCTCGGGCAGACTGACAGTGCTGGAACGGTCATCGACCAGGATGATCTCGTCGCAGGCCAGGGCCAGCTCGTAGCCGCCGCCGGCGCAGGCGCCGTTGACGGCGGCCAGGAACTTCAGCCCGCTGTACCTGGACGAATCTTCCAGGCCGTTGCGCGTCTCGTTGGTGAACTTGCAGAAGTTGACCTTCCACGCATGGCTTGACACGCCGAGCATGAAGATGTTGGCACCCGAGCAGAACACCTTGTCCTTGGCGCTCGTGATCACCACCGTGCGCACCTCGGGATGCTCGAAACGGATGCGGTTGACGGCGTCATTGAGTTCGATGTCCACGCCGAGGTCGTAGCTGTTGAGCTTCAACTTGTAGCCCGGTGCAATGCCGCCGTTCTCGTCGAAATCAGCGGACAGCGTGGCGATGGCGCCATCGAAGCCGAGCTTCCAATGGCGGTAGCGGGCCGGGTCGGTGCGGTAGTCGACGGCTTCGGGCATCGTCATGGCAGGGCTCTCTTGCGCCGGCTCGGCGACATTGGCAGTGACAGAGCCGCACGCACCATGTCGCGCAGCGCGGTGAAGGCATCCTGCTCGGGCAGTGCGCTGGTGTCGAGGCGGAACTCCGCCTGGGCGTAGAAAGCGGCGCGCGCCTCCAGGATGCTCTTCAGGTCTTGCAGCGCCTGCTGGCTGGCCGCGATCGGGCGCATGTCGCCCTGGGCAACGACGCGCCGCATGTGGTCTTCCGGGTCGGCCTGCAGCCACACCGTCGTGCATTGCGCCAGCAGCAGGCTGAAGCTGCCGGCATCCGACACCAGCCCGCCGGGGGTGGCGATCACCGCGCGCGGGTGGGCCTGGATCACCGCCTCCAGCGCTCGCCGCTCGTGTCGGCGGTAGGCCGCCGCCCCGTAAAGTGACTGGATTTCGGCCACGCTGCCGCCAGCCTGCTTTTCGATCTCGGCCGACAGCTCGACGAAGGGGCAGCGGAGGTTGGCCGCGAGGCGGCGCCCCAGGGTGGATTTGCCAGCGCCGCGCAGACCGATCAGGGCCACGCGCGGGCTGCGAGCGGCGCCAGTGCCGTGGGCCCGCGCGCGTCCTGCGTTGGTCGCCGGACCGAGCAGGTCGGCCACAGCACCGCGCACCCGCCGGAGAGTGGCCTCGTCGCGGCGCTCCAGCAGTTCACGCAACAGCAGCCAGTCGGGCGACGACGTCGTCACGTCGCCGAGCAGTTCGGCCAGCGGGCATTGCAGGGCTTGCGCCACCTGCAGCAGGATCAGGATGGAGGCGTTGCCGACACCGAGTTCGAGGTTGGCCAGGTGGCGCTCCGACATGTCGGCCGCCAGCGCCAGGCTCTTGCGCGTCAGGCCGCGGCGCGCGCGCAGCACGCGCACCCGCTCGCCCAGGCCGGTGAGAAACGGATGCCGTTCCTCGGCCGGCGCCTGGTCGCGCAGGGGTCGCACGTTGGCATTGGATTGCATACGTGCATGATAGTGCATTGTGGTGGCCACCTTCGAGGTCCGGTGTCAAATGCCGACGCCGCGCCCCCAACGGCAGTTACGACCGACCGCCGAACCCAACTCCCGCAGGTGATTGCCATGAACCGACTCATTGCCGCCTTGACCCTCGCTGCCCTGTGTGGCGCCGGCGCAGGCGCCTGGGCCCAGCAAGCCACCAACATCCGCGGCACCGTCACCGCCTTCGACGGCCAGACGATTGCCGTGGCCACGCGCGACGGCAAGGCGGTCGAGGTGGCGCTGCCGGAAGGCGTCAACGTGTCGGGCACCAAGACCATCACCCTGACCGAGCTCAAGCCCGGCGAGACCATCTTCATTTCGGCGCGGCGCGAGGCCGACGGCAAGCTGACCGCAGCGCGGGT
>JANNGJ010000376.1:0-2632 GCA_031403815.1 Burkholderiales bacterium
GGTTCAGGCGATCCAGGTCAACGGCGGCTTCCTCGGGCCGACATTCAACGTCGTGGGCGAGAGCCTCAAGTACTGCGTCGTGATGATCCTCATGGCCATCATCTGCTTCCAGGCCCCCAGCCTTGCTTCGGCTCTGACCGGCGGCGCCGCCATCCAGCAAGGCATCCAGATGGTCCAGAACGCGATGATGGTGGGTGGCCTGCGCTCGGCGTCTGCTGCCCGTGGCGCCGGAGCGGGAGCAGCCGGCGGTGTCATCCGCGCTGGCGCAGGCATCCCCCATGCCGCCGGTCGCGCCACGGGCGCAGCGGCCGTAGCCGGCGCCCGATCCGCAGGAACCATGGCCACTGGCGCCAGTGCCATGGCCCGTCAAGGCTACGGGGTTGCCCGAGCCGCCGCCTACAAGCTCGCTGCGCTGCGCGGCCGGGCTTAGTTGTCAACCAGTACAGGAGCGTCGATATGAACAAACGTCTCAAGGTCGCTGCCGCCGCGTGCCTCGTTGCTGGCACCTTCGGTGCCGGCAATGCCCAGGCGCAAGGCATTCCGGTCATCGACGTCGCCAATCTCGTCCAGACCATCATGCAGGTCATGAACGACGTGACCGAAATCAACAACCAGGTGCAGCAGATCACCCAGTTGCAGAGCCAGCTCAACAGCATCAACGGCATGCGCAACCTGGGCAATATCCTCAACAACCCGTTGCTGCGCAACTACGTGCCGGCCGAGGCCTATACCTACCTGAACGCGGTCAACACGTCGGGCTACTCCGGGCTGAACGCCACCGCGAAGGGGCTGCGCGATGCGGGCATGGTCTACAACTGCATGGACCTGGCGGGCGCCGCTCGCACCGGCTGCCAAGCGGCACTCGCTCAGCCGTACCAGCAGAAGGGCCTGCTGCAGGACGCGATGAAGTCCGCCGCCGGCCGGCTGACCCAGATCAACTCGCTGATGGACCAGATCAACGCCACCAGCGACCAGAAGGCGGTGCAGGAGATCCAGGCCCGCATCGGCGCCGAGAACGCGCTGCTCGCGCACGAGGTGTCGCAAGTGCAGATGCTGCAAGGCATGGCCGACAGCGAGGAAAGGATCGCACGCTCGCGCGAGCGAGAGCGGCAGTACCAAATGCTTGGCCGCACTGGCAAGGTCTCCGACTACCTGCCCTGACCGCGCAGATCACAAGAGACAACCCCATGAGTGCCGTCCTGACGCCAGGAAGAGCCGCTGCATTGCCCGGTCGCGACCGCGACACAGGTGGGGCAGCAGAGTCCACCACCGTCGAAGCGAATCGAGTCTGGGAAGTCGACCGCGCGCTGATGCTCGAACGCTCCGAGCGCCGCGCATGGTGGGTGGCGATCGCCGGGCTGACGTTGGGCCTGGTCGGCATTGCGGCGGTGTTCGTCCAGGGCCCGCTGCGCCGCGTGGTCGAGATCCGGTTCGTGGTCGACCGTGTCACCGGCGAAGCGACGATCCAGCAGCGCCTGAGCGTCGAGACCATTCCTCCGATGGAGGCACTGGACAAGCACAACCTGGCCACCTTCGTCCGGTCACGTGAAGGCTACAGCTGGATGTTCCTGCAGCGGGACTTCGAGCAGGTCGCCCGGATGGCAGTGCCAGCAGTCTTCACCGAATACAACCGGCAGTTCGAAGGCGATGGCGCGCTGCAAAAGAAGGTGGGCGCCAGCGAGGATTGGCGCATCAACGTCGTGGGCGTGCGCCTCACGGCCTCGGGCCGCAGCGGCAACCGTGGCGAAGCGACAGTGACCTATGACAAGGTCGTGCGGCTCACCGACCGCAACCTGCCGGAAGTGACGACTCGGCATGTCGCCAGCGTGGTGTTCCAGTACCAGCCGAAGGTACTCGCCAAGGAACGCGACCGACTGGAGAACCCGTTCGGGTTCGTGGTGACGGCGTATCGCTCGGACCCCGAGATCAACACCGCGCCCGCTGGAGCCAAGCCATGACCGGCCTTGCGATGATCGGCGCGTGTCTCATTGGCGCCGCTACGGCGTCGGCGGTCAGCGCTGCTGAGACCGCGGGCGCCGACCCGCGTCTGCGCGAGGTGCTGTATGACGCCCAGGCCGTTGTGACCGTGCCAGTCAAGCGCGGCGTCGTGACACTCGTCGTCCTCGATGCCGACGAAGCCATCACCGAAGTCGCGGCCGGCCTGGGCGGCGACTGCACGAAGATCGACTCCGCCTGGTGCATCGCCGCGCAGCCGGGCGGCCGCGACCTGTTCGTCAAGGCGAAGAGCACCGCCGGCGCGCCGAACAACCTGGCTGTCGTCACCGATCGGCGTACGCACTCGTTCCGGTTCGTGGTCCTGGCGGACAACGATGCCAAAGCGCCGGTGTATCGGCTCGTGGTCAAAGCGCCCGTAGTGCGGCCGGCCATGCCGGCGCGGCCCACACTCCGCGACGCCGCGCCACTTGCAGTTCTGCCTGCGCTGCCGCCACAGCCATCGCCGCAGGAAGTGATCGCCGAGCGCCTGCAAGCGAAGGCGCAGGTGCTGAACTCAAGCTACTCGATCGCCGAGGGCAGCGGCTCCGAAGACATCGTGCCGAGCCTGGTCTTCGATGACGGCCGATTCACCTACTTCCGCTTCCCCGGCAATCGGGAGGTGCCAGCCGTGTTCCAT
>JANNGJ010000377.1:0-5941 GCA_031403815.1 Burkholderiales bacterium
CGAGTCCATCCAGCGTGCCGAACGCGGCACCGAGGTGATCCTGCACCTGCGCGAGGGCGAGGAGGAGTTCCTCAAGACCTGGAAGCTGAAGTCCATCATCAGCAAATACTCCGACCACATCTCGCTGCCGATCCTGATGAAGAAGGAGGAGTGGATCGCCGAGAAGGCCGAGACCGTGCTCAAGGACGAGTGGGAAACCGTCAACAAGGCCGCGGCGCTCTGGTCACGACCCAAGAGTGACATCACCGACACCCAGTACCAGGAGTTCTACAAGCAGATCTCCTTTGACAGCGACGCCCCGCTGGCCTACACCCACAACCGCGTCGAGGGCCGCAGCGAGTACACGCAGCTGCTCTACATCCCGGCCAAGGCGCCCTTCGATCTGTGGAATCGCGACAAGCGCGGCGGCGTCAAGCTCTACGTCAAGCGCGTCTTCATCATGGACGACGCCGAGGCGCTGATGCCGGTCTATCTGCGTTTCGTCAAGGGTGTGATCGACAGCGCTGACCTGCCGCTCAACGTCAGCCGCGAGTTGCTGCAGGAAAGCCGCGACGTGAAGGGCATTCGCGAGGGCTCGACCAAGCGCGTCTTGTCGATGTTGGAAGACCTGGCCGAGAACCAGAAAGACAAGTACGCCTTGTTCTGGAAGGACTTCGGCGCCGTGATCAAGGAAGGCGTCGGCGAAGACCACGCCAACCAGGAACGTCTGGCCAAGCTGCTGCGCTTTGCTTCGACGCAGGCCGACGAAGGCGTGTCATTCGCCGACTACGTGGCGCGCCTGAAGGAGGGCCAGGACCCCATCTACTACATCACCGCCGACACCCTGGCGGCCGCCAAGGCCAGCCCGCAGCTCGAGATCTTCCGCAAGAAGGGCATCGAGGTGCTGCTGCTCATCGACCGGGTCGACGAGTGGATGCTCTCGCACCTGTATGAGTTCGAGGGCCACCCGCTGCAAAGCGTGGCCAAAGGCAGCGTCGACCTGGGCACGCTGCAGGACGAGGCGGAGAAGCAGGAAGCCGAAGCGGCGGCCACAGCGTTTGCGCCGCTGCAAGAAAAGCTCAAGACGGCGCTCAAGGACCGCGCCAAGGACGTGCGCGTGACGACGCGACTGGTTGACTCTCCAGCCTGCATCGTGGTCGAGGAGGGCGACATGAGCGCGCACCTGGCGCGGATGTTGAAGCAGGCCGGCCAGCAGGCGCCCAAGGGTTTGCCGATCCTGGAGGTCAATGCCCAGCATGCGTTGGTCAAGCGCATCGAGAACGACGCGGCGCACTTCGACGACCTGGCGCACCTGTTGTTCGACCAGGCCTGGCTGGCCGAAGGCGGCCACCTCGAGAACCCGGCCGAGCATGTGCGGCGCGTGACGCGCCTGTTGACCGCCTGACGCGGAGGGGGGGGTCAGGCCAGCAACGGGGGCTCGCTCATGGCCTGAACCTGCTCGCGCAACTGCGTGGCCTGCTGCGACCAGTAGGCGGCGCTGCCGAACCACGGGAACGCCGCCGGAAAGGCCGGGTCGGTCCAACGCTCGGCAATCCAGGCGCTGTGATGGATCATGCGCAGGGTGCGCAGCGGCTCGATCAAGGCCAGCTCGCGATCATCGAACGGGCGGAAGACGCGGTAGCCGCTGAGAATTTGCCCTAGCTGCCCGCGCATGCTCTCGGCGTCGCCCGACAGCAGCATCCACACGTCCTGCACTGCCGGGCCGGTGCACGCGTCGTCCAGGTCAACGACGTGCGGGCCCTCGTCCCGCCACATGATGTTTCCCGGGTGGAAGTCGCCGTGCAGGCGCAGGCGCGGCACGCCAGCCAGTTGCGAAAACGCCTGATCGACGCCGGCCAGTGCGGCATCGCACCAACTTGTCCAGAGGCCGCGTTCGGTGTCGGGAACGAAGTCGCCATCAAGCAGCCGTCGTCGCGCCGCATGACCAAACGTGGCCGGATCCATCGTGCGCCGGTGCAGGAAGGGGCGGCGCGCGCCCACTGCGTGCAAACGGCCCAGGAAACGACCCAGCCATTGCAAGGCGCTGGCGTGCTCCAACTCGGGCGCGCGGCCGGCGTGCCGCGGGCTCACGGCCACTCGGTGCACCGTGGCACCGTCCGGCCAGCGCGCCAGCGTCGAGGGCTGGCCCAGCAGCTCAAGGCCGGCGGCGTCCGCCGCCAGGGCCAGCGTGAATGCTGCCACCAAGGGCACATCGTCGTCGGCCAGCTCGCGCGCGAACGCGTGCTCCTCCAGGATCTGTGCATCGGTCCAGCGCCCTGGCCGGTAGAACTTGGCCACCACCACGTTGCCGTCCTCCAGGAAGACCTGAAAAACGCGGTTCTCGTAGGAGTTGAGCTGCAGCAGACGCCCGTCACCGCGCAGGCCCAGGCCGTCGAGGGTGCGCAGTACGCGGTCGGGGTCCAGGCCCGCATAGCCTGCTGGCAGGCCGTTGGGAATTGCCGCAGCAGTCATGCGCGCATCCTAAGCGCGCATGCGCATGCGCAGACCAGGCTCAGTGGTGCGTGCCGGTGCTGGGGAAGCGCCGCTGCTCGGTCTCGACCACCACCCCCGACAGATCGTCCGGTGCGTTGTCGCCGAAGACGGACGCTTGGGGCGTCGTGCCACCGTCCTGGCGCGGGGTTGGAAACTCGCCGGTGAGGCTGGCATCGGCGCGGTTGTCGGGGGCGAAGAAGGAGTCTTGGAAGAAACTGGAGTCTTGCCACAGCGCATTGCGCTCGCGCCGGCGCGAAGAGCCCTCGCGCACGGCATCGTCACGCGTGCGCGGCCGGCTTGGCGCGGGCTGTGGACCGCGCGACGAGGCCGCGCTCTGCGGCACCAGCAACTGCAATTCGGCGACCGATGGCAAATGGTCCACCGGGCAGCGCAGGTAGCGCACACGGCAGGCGCCGAGAACCGACTGCTTGATCTGCAGCACGCGACGTGAGTTGCCACGGTCGGTGTCGAGGTCGATGGCCGCAAGCACACGCCCGTTGGCGCTGCAGATCGCAAACGTCACATGAATCGAGCCGAGCAACTCGTACCAATAGCGCACGTCCTGCGGATCATTGGGCTGACAGAAACGCACCAGGGGCAGCTTTGACAACACGATGTGGTGCGGCAGGGCTTCGCGCAGTTGGCGATAGACGCGCCGCTCATCGGTGGAGAACACCGGTCGCGGGGCCAGCGACCAGTCTGTCGGCAGGGGCATGACCTGGGCCTTGCGCTCACGCGTGAGGCGCCATGCCACGGCGCCGATGAGCGCGAGCAGCAACACGATCAGCGCAACGATCCACGGCAGCAGAGGTTCCATGATGGTGCCAGATTGAATGTCCGCCTGGGCGAGCGCCAGTGGGACATTTGGTTTCAATTGGCTCATGGTAACCGCAGGCGGTAGCCGGCCGATCCCCGCATCCGGGGCCCCCGGGTCGCCTCAAGACTCACTTGTCTGGATCGCGCCCGGACTGGGTCCATCGATCTTTGACTTCGTCAATTGCTCCCAGCAGGCCGTCGATGCGCCGCGCTTGGACCTTGAGGCGGTAGTCGAGTTCGGCCGCCTGCCCCTCGACGATGGCATCGAGGTGGGACATCAAGTCGTCGGCTGGCAGACGCAGACGCGCCTGGGCCTCGGCGCCGTCGCGCTCCACCGTTGCGCCGGCCCGTCGCACGATGTTCAGCATGGCCGTGTTTTCGCTCAACGCGTGGATCACCAGGCATTCAATGTGCCGGTTGCGCGCATGCACGACGGCATGCTCGAACAGCCGGCTGCCGTAGCCTCGGCCGCGAGCGCTCGGCAACACAGAGACGCCGAACTCGGCGTCGGGTTGCGGACTGCCATCAATCGGAGCGGGCATGGCCAGGTGGGCCAAGGCCAAAAGCTCAAGGCGGCGGTTGAAGATGCCAAACACCTCGTCATGCTCGAAATTGATCAGATCGACGTAATGCGTCAGCTGGGCGTCGCCAGCGGCATAACCAAACCGTAAGTAGCGATCAGCTTCGGGAAGGGCCAACAAATGGGCCAGGATGCGGGGACGGTGGCGAGCCGCCAGGCTGCGAATGGGCACCCAGCGAAACGGCCGCGCAGGCGTGTTGTGTGACTCAGGCTCGACTGCGCCGCCGGCGGCCGGGATGGGGGGGTGGCCGGCAGAAGCGTCATCAGGATTGCCCATCAAGGTCTCCGGTGGGTCTCTGAGCCTGGAATGTATAGGGTTTCCCCTCATCCTGGCTGACGAGCTGGGCGCGGGTAGTTCACTGCCTTTGGCGCCGGGCACGGGCCGTGGTTTGGTGCCGTGGCAGGTCTCCGTTATACTTGTAGGCTTTCCCGTCAGCGGCGGGGGAGTCATGGTTGTTTTGCAGGGTGCACCGGAAGGTGCACTTTGTGCCGCCTGAGAGGCCGCAGTTTGAACAAGCGGTACCGAAGGCGATGACCGGGCTGAACAGCCGCGAAATGGCCGTGCTGGCGTAAGACGCCGGAGCGGCCGAAACCGAAAGACCCTCATGAAGACCTTCAGCGCCAAGCCGGCTGATGTGAAGCATGAATGGTTTGTGATTGACGCCACCGACAAGGTGCTCGGACGTGTTGCCAGCGAAGTGGCACTCCGTTTGCGCGGCAAGCACAAAGCCATTTACACGCCTCACGTTGACACCGGCGATTTCATCGTCGTGGTGAATGCCGAGAAACTCCGCGTCACTGGCAACAAGGCCAACGACAAGGTGTATTACCGCCACTCGGGCTACCCGGGCGGTATCTACGCCACGAAGTTCAAGGACATGCAAGCCAAGCACCCGGGGCGCGCCCTGGAAAAGGCGGTCAAGGGCATGTTGCCCAAAGGCCCACTTGGCTATGCAATGGTGAAGAAGCTGAAGGTGTATGCCGGTGCCACGCATCCGCACACTGCCCAGCAGCCCCGTGCGCTGGAAATCTAAGGAGCAGTGATGATCGGCAATTGGAACTACGGCACCGGCCGCCGCAAATCGTCGGTGGCCCGCGTCTTCATCAAGAAGGGCACCGGCCAGATTGTTGTCAACGGCAAGGCCGTCGGCGACTATTTCGGGCGCCAGACCTCGATCATGGTGGTCAAGCAGCCCCTGCTGCTGACCAACAATGGCGAGTCCTTCGACATCAAGGTCAACGTCGAAGGCGGTGGCGAATCGGGACAGGCCGGCGCCGTGCGCCATGGCATCACCCGCGCGCTCATCGACTATGACGCGACCCTGAAGCCCAGCCTCTCGCAGGCCGGTTTCGTGACCCGCGATGCGCGCGAGGTCGAGCGCAAGAAGGTCGGCCTGCACGGCGCGCGCCGTCGCAAGCAGTTCAGCAAGCGCTGAACGTTTCGCTACAGGCTGTCAGCGTTCGGGGCCGCGATACTGCGGCCTCGTTCACTTTCGGAACCCGCGATGCGTTGGAAACTGTTTCGCCGCCGAATGTCGATCAGCGCCCCGCGCATGATCGTGCGCAGCCACCTGCCGTGGCCGGTGCGCTGGGCGGTGCTGGCCTTGGCCTTCGGTTTTTCGGCCGCTTTGGCGCTGTGGGCCTTCGAGTTCGGCAAGGACATCGCTGGCCTCGAGCGCGGCGCCAAGGAAGAATTGGTGCAGCTGCGCGCCGAGGTGCAGCGCCTGCGCAGCGACGGCGAGCGTGTTCAGTCGATTGCCAACACTGCCGACAGCCTGCTCAAGACGGAACGTGCGACGCAAGACAAGTTAACCCAGCAATTGCGCCAGGCTGAGGCCGAGACCCTCGCGCTCAAGGCCGATCTGGGTTTCTTCGAGCGCCTGCTGCCGTCATCGGGTGAGGGCCTGGCCGTGCGTGGCTTGCGGGCCGAGTTGGTGCAACCAGGCCAATTGCGCTATCAGTTGATGTTGATGCAGAGCGGCAAGTCGCCGGCCGAGTTCAAGGGGCGCTACGAGTTGCAGGCCTCGGGCACGTTGGATGGCAAGCCGTGGTCCCTTGCAATGCCGGCCGGTC
>JANNGJ010000378.1:0-2864 GCA_031403815.1 Burkholderiales bacterium
CTGGCCGATGAGAAGACGGTGTGGGAAGACGTCTCCGGCGGGCTGGACAACATCATCGTCGGCAAGTTCGTGATGCCCAGCCGCGCCTACCTGGGGCGCTTCAACTTCAAGGGCAACGACCAGCAAAAGCAGGTCGGCAGCCTCTCCGGCGGCGAGCGCGGCCGCCTGCACCTGGCCAAGACTCTGGCCAAGGGCGGCAATGTGTTGATGCTCGACGAGCCCAGCAACGACCTCGACGTTGAAACCCTGCGTGCGCTGGAAGAAGCTCTGCTCGAATTTGCTGGCAGCGCCATGATCATCAGCCACGACCGCTGGTTCCTGGACCGCATCTGCACCCACATCCTGGCCTGCGAGGGCGACTCCCAGTGGCTCTTCTTCAACGGCAACTACCAGGAGTACGAAGCCGACAAGAAGCGTCGCCTGGGTGAAGAGGGCGCGCGGCCGAAGCGAGTGCGCTTCAAGCCGATCCACTGAAGGCCTGCCCCGGGCCGAACCGGCGCCGCAGCGAGCGGCCGGCTGCGAGCTTGAGGGGAGGCGGTGCGGTAGTCGCCCGGGTGGCGGGCACTTTCCGGCACTCCGATAATCACAGCGTGGCCAGCGCTGGCTGGCGCCCGTCCAAACTACTGGCATTACCCCATGCGCAAGCCCGTTTCCTCGTCGATTCCCGCGGTCACTCTCAGCGCTGCCCTCGTTGCCCTCGGCCTGGCAGGCTGTGCCACGGTCGCCACGGCGCCGGCCACGGCACCCGCGGCGGCAGCGGCACCAGCAGCCGCGCCGCCAACGGCTGCAATGGCTGCAGCCCTGCCCGCTTCCGCCGCCGCGTCGGCACCGCGCCCCTTTGCGCCGGCCGCTTCGGCGGCGGCAGCGACGCCACCCGTGCCCGGCCAGCCCCCGACTTTTGCCACTGTCATCAAGGACGCCAAGAAAACCGAGGGTCTGATCGCTTTCTGGCAGAAGGACGAGAAGGTCTGGCTCGAGTTGAAGCCGGAGGATTTCAACAAGCCCTTCTTCCTGTCGCCCAAGTTGGCGCGCGGCATCGGCGAGTCCGGCATCTTCGGCGGTTCGATGCGGGTGCCGGGCTCCATGGTCGAGAGCCGCATCGTCGAGTTCCGCCGCGTCTACAACGTGGTGCAGCTTGTGGCCGTGAACAATGACTTCGTGGTGCGCGACGCGAAGTCACCGGCGGCTCGTGCCTTGGCCGCCGGCTTCGCCCCCAGCCTGCTGGCCAGCGTGCCGGTGGCCAGCCAAGCGCACCCGGAGCGCAAGACGGTGCTGGTCGAGGCCGGCCCGATGTTCCTGACCGACATGCTCGCCCTGGGCATGGCGCTGCAGCGCGCTTACCGCCAGGGCTATGCCCTGGAAGGCCGCAACACCTATTTCACGACCGTACGCAGCTCGCCGGAGCACTTGGTGCTCAATGTGAGCGCGCATTTCTACACCGCCAACTTGGCCGTGCCCCAGCCCGGCGCCCCACCGGGTGCCCCCGTCCCGAGCTACCCGCGGTCCGTACCCGACCCACGCAGCATCGTGCTGGGCCTGTACGACGCCGTCACCAAGTTACCCGAGAGCGTGAGGCCGGCGCGCCCGGCCGATGCACGCATCGGCCACTTCACCACCACGGTGGACGATTTCAGCGACGACATCGCCCGCTCGCCGCGGCAACGCTATGCCAACCGCTGGCGCCTGGAGAAGAAGGACCCGGCCGCTGCGCTGTCGGAGCCGGTCAAGCCGATCACTTTCTGGCTCGACAACACGGTGCCCGTGAAGTACCGCGACGCCATCAGCCGCGGCGTGCTGGAGTGGAACAAGGCCTTCGAGAAGATCGGCTTCAAGGACGCGGTCGTCGTCAAGGTACAGCCCGATGACGCCGATTTCGACACCCTCGACGTGAACGCCGCCTCGATCCGCTGGATGACGAATGCCCAGCCGTTTTTTGGCGCCATCGGGCCGAGCCAGACCGACCCGCGCAGCGGCGAGATTCTCGATGCCGACATTGCCATCGAGAGCCTGTCCTCGCGCGGCATTCGCAGTTTCCGCTCGCAAATCCTGGGCGGCGGTGCGGCTGTCGACTGGGCCAGCCTGATGCAGTTGCCAGATGCCGTGCCCGGAGGCCGCGCTGCGGGTCACCAGCACAAAGCTGATCTGGGGCATGTTCACCGTCCCGGTCAGATCTGCGAGTACGGTGATTTCGCCGCCGATCAGCTGAGCTACGCGCTGGACGTGCTCGCGGCCCGCGGCGAAATCGACCCGGCCGGCCCCGAGGCCGAGCGCTTCGTGCTCGATTACCTGACCGACCTCACGATGCACGAGGTCGGCCACACCCTGGGCTTGCGCCACAACTTCCGCTCCTCGCGCATCTACAGCAACAAGCAACTGAATGACAGGGAGTTCACCGCGGCCAACGGCCTGGCTGGCTCGGTGATGGAGTACGCCGCGATCAACTTGCCCCGCCCCGGCGAGACTGCAGGCACGCCTTTCCAGACCACACTCGGACCCTATGACTACTGGGCCATCGAGTACGCCTACAAGCCCATCGTCGCCGCCGACGAAGCGGCCGAGCTGCAGCGTATTGCTGCGCGCAGTGCCGAGCCACAACTGGCCTACGGCACCGACGAAGACAACTCCCTCGGCATCGATCCTGAGTCCTTGCTCTTCGACCTGGGCGACGATGTGGTGGCCTTTGCCAAGAAGCGCCTGGACATCGCCCGCGACTTGATCGCGCGGCAAGAGACACGTGTTCTCAAACCTGAGACCGATTACGCGGTGCTGCGGCGCTCGGTGGGCTACGCGGTGCGGGACGCTGCGGCATCGGCCGGCATTCTGGCGCGCCAGATCGGCGGCGTGCGCACGCTGCGCGACTTCCC
>JANNGJ010000379.1:0-7515 GCA_031403815.1 Burkholderiales bacterium
GGCTTGTTCGACGCCGAGATTGCGCCCATCACCGTCACCGCCGGCGTGGCCGATGCGCAGCTCGGCCTGCGCAGCAAGGAGGTCACGATCAAGGCCGATGAGGGCTTGCGCCCCGGCACGACCTACGAGGCCATCAAGGACATTCGCACGGCGGTGCCCGGCGGCGTGGTCACCGCCGGTAATGCCAGCCAGTTCAGCGACGGCGCGGGCGCCTGCGCCGTGGTCAGCGAGAAGTACGCCGAGCAAAAGGGCCTGAAGCCGCTTGGCCGCTTCCTCGGCTTTGCCGTGGCCGGCTGCGACCCTGATGAGATGGGCATCGGCCCGGTCTTCGCCGTGCCCAAGGCCCTGGGTCGCCTGGGCCTGAAGGTCAGCGACATTGACCTCTGGGAGTTGAACGAAGCCTTCGCGGTGCAGGTGCTCTACAGTGCCGACAAACTCGGCATCCCGATGGAGCGCCTGAACGTCAACGGCGGCGCCATCGCCATCGGCCACCCTTACGGCATGAGCGGCCAGCGTCTCACAGGCCACGCGCTGATCGAAGGCAAGCGGCGCGGCGCCAAGCGCGTGGTGGTGACGATGTGCATCGGCGGCGGCATGGGGGCGGCGGGCGTGTTCGAGGTGTTGTGATGCGGTGGCTGATCATCTTGTTCGCTTCGTTTGCCATCGCACCCGTGCTGGCCCAGACCTCGAGCGATGCGTCACGCCAGTTGGATGTCGGCAAGAAGGCAGATCTCGAGAATTGGGCCTGGCGTGCGCAGCGAGGCAAGGCCCCGACTGAGTCGGAAAGGACGCTGCAGGCCGTTCTCGACGCGGTTGCCAAGCGCGATTGCGCCGCTGCAGTGCAGAGCCTCACCGCGGGCTTGTCGAAGGCATTTCCCGAAGTGGCGACGCTGGCCGGTGCCATGTACGAGGAAGGCATTTGCCTCAAGCAGAACTGGGACCGCGCAGTCAGCCTCTACGAGCGAGCCTTCACCGCGGGGCACGTGGGCGCAGCCGCCAGGGCCGCGGCGGGGTATGCCACGCCCGTTGGCGGCCGCGACGCGGCCGCGTCGCTTTGGTGGGCCCTGCGCGCGAAGACGGCCTTGCCCGCAGCGTGTGCCAAGCTGGCGCCGCTGGCTGAAGATGCTGATCGATTCGTCGCCGCACTGAAGGCCTGGCCCGCGGATCAGTTGCAAGCTTGCGTCTACAGCGCGGCTGTGATGGCGACGATTCAGGGCGAGGCCGAGTCCGCCGGCCTGGCGGCGGCCTACGGCCTGCAAGGCAAGGTGACACTGAGCTTCGCGCCTGTGCAGGGCCGCATCGACATCAAGGAAGAACTGGTCGCTGCGCCGATCACGGTCGTGCTGGCCGACGCGGCCAAGCGCGAGAGCGACCAGCAGGCTGCGCGCGTTGCGTTCTCGGGCTACCTGAGACAGACGGCCGACCGTGCGCTCAAGCGCTTCGACAAGCCGGCAGGCATTCCATCCACCTGGCGCTTGGAGGCCACGTATGTCTACAAGACCGAAGGCTGAGCCGACATCGGTGGTTCGGCGTCGTCGTTCGGAGTCCGTGGTCACGCGGGTGTTGACGGGCCGGCCTGCCCGGCAGCGCGCCGCAGCACTGTGGTTTGCCGTGTTCCCGACGGACTGGATCGAGTTCATCCAACTCCAGGGCGTCGTCGATGGCAATGCCCTGCTTGAGCGGGACAACCGGCTGTTCAAGCGCGAGTTCGAGCGCGACGTCGAGGCTGCGGCGGACCGGGCGCTGCGGCGCTACGTCAAGCCTGCGGACATCGACGAGGCGTGGAAACTGAGTTTGAAGCTGACGTTCAACTACGCCACCTGCGCCACCTGCGCCACCTGCCGCTGAGTGCTGCATGTCTGTCCTGCGCACTGCCGACCTTCGCTTTCAGGACCTGCTCGGCTATCCCTTCGCGCCGAACTACTTCGAGCACCAGGGGCTTCGCGTGCACTACCTCGACGAAGGCCCACGGGACGCTGATGTCACCGCGCTGTGCCTGCACGGCAACCCGGCCTGGAGCTATCTCTACCGCAAGATGATCCCGGTCTTCAGCGGCGCGGGTCTGCGCGTCGTTGCGCCCGACCTGATCGGCTTCGGACGCTCCGACAAGCCGGCCGACGAAGCCGGCCACACCTGGGAACTGCACCGCGGCATGTTGCTGACCCTGATCGAGCGGCTCGACCTGACCAACATCCTGCTGGTGGTGCAGGACTGGGGCGGCCTGTTCGGCTTGACCTTGCCGCCCGCCATGCCCGATCGATTCACGCGCCTGCTGGTGATGAACACGACGCTCGCCACCGGTGCGGTCAGTGAAGGCTTCCGCCAATGGCGTGCCTATTCCAACTCGCAGCCCGACCTGGCGGTCGGCAAGCTGATCGCCCGCGGCAAGCGCGACATGACGGCGGCAGAGATCGCGGCTTACGACGCACCGTTTCCGGACGCGGGCTACAAGGCCGCGCTGCGCGCCTTCCCGAACCTCGTACCCGAGGGCGCAGACGCTGATGGCGCGGCGCTCAGCCGCGAAGCGCTGGCCTTCTGGCGCGAGCGCTGGCAGGGCGAGAGCTTCATGGCCATCGGTATGCAGGATCCCGTTCTCGGCCCCCCGGTGATGCAGGCGCTGGCGCGCACGATCCGCGGCTGCCCGGCACCGCTCGAAGTGGCCGAGGGCGGTCACTTTCTGCAGGAATGGGGCGCGCCCATCGCCCAGGCTGCGCTGCAGCGTTTTGGTTTGAGCTGAGCCATGCGCAACTCCTTGGACTTCTTGCTGCATGACTGGCTGCACGTCGACGCGTTGACCGAGCGGCCGCGTTTCATCGAGCACTCGCGCGAGACCTTTGCGTCGGTGCTGGACACCTGCGAGCGCATCGCGCGCGACAAGTTTGCGCCCGTCAACCGCTTGACCGACCTTGAGGAGCCCCATGTATTGGCCGGCTCGAGCGGCGAGCGCGTGTGTTTGCCGCAGGCCACCCACGATGCATTGGCAGCGTATGTCGCCTCGGGCATGCTCGCCGCGGCGCAGGACCATGCCATCGGCGGCATGCAGTTGCCCTGCGTCGTCGAGATGGCAGCCAACGCCTTTTTCAGCAAGGCCAGCGTGGGGTTGTCGGCCTACGCGATGTTGACCAGCGGCAACGCCAACCTGCTGATGGCGCATGGCACGCCATTGCAGCGCGAAGTCTTCGCCGCGCAGGAATTCGCCGGTCGCTGGTTCGGCACCATGTGCTTGTCGGAGCCGCAGGCCGGCTCGTCGCTGTCGGATGTGACTACGCGGGCGCTGCCGGACGGCAGCGATTTCGAGGCCGACCCGCTTGGCCCGCGCTACCGCCTCACGGGCCACAAGATGTGGATCTCCGCCGGCGAGCACGAGCTGACCGAGAACATCGTGCACCTCGTGCTGGCCAAGATCCCGGATGCGCACGGCAAGCTGGTGCCCGGCACGCGCGGCATCTCGCTGTTCATCGTTCCGAAGTGGATCGTCAACGAAGCGGGCGAGCTCACCGGCGAGCGCAACGATGTCGTGCTGGCCGGCCTGAACCACAAGCTCGGCTACCGCGGCACCACCAACGCCCTGCTCAATTTCGGTGAGGGCCGTTACACGCCGTGTGGCCGGGCCGGCGCCATCGGCTACCTGGTCGGTCGCCCCGGCGAGGGCCTGCGTTGCATGTTCCACATGATGAACGAGGCGCGCATCGGCGTCGGCCTCGGCGCTGTCATGCTGGGCTGGGCCGGCTACGAGGCCAGTCTGGACTACGCGCGCCAGCGCACCCAGGGCCGGCCCATTTCGGCGGCCGCCGGGGCCGCCGGCGCTGGCAAAGACGCCGCGCAACCGCCCGTGCGGCTGATCGAGCATGCCGACGTGCGGCGCATGCTGCTGACCCAGAAGAGCTATGTCGAGGGCGGCCTGGCCCTGGCACTGTATTGCGCACGCCTGGTGGATGAACTGCACACCGGCCCCGCCGAGGCGGCGCGCGAGGCCGGCCTCTTGCTCGAAGTGCTGACCCCGATTGCCAAGAGCTGGCCCAGCGAGTGGTGCCTCGAAGCCAACAGCCTGGCGATCCAGGTGCTCGGCGGCTACGGCTACACGCGGGACTTCCCGGTCGAGCAGTACTGGCGCGACAACCGCCTGAACATGATCCACGAAGGCACGCACGGCATCCAGGCACTGGACCTGCTCGGGCGCAAGGTCACGCTGGACGGCGGCGCTGCCTTGAAGCTGCTGGCCACGCGCATCAGCGCCAGCATCGAGCACGCGGGTCATCTGCCGGGCTTGGCCGAACCCGCGAACCAGCTCGCCGCCGCGCTGCAGGCCCTGGGTGCCGCGACCAAGGCGGCCTGGGCCACCGGCGTGCCCGAAGACGCCCTGGCCAACGCCACGCACTACCTGCAGGCCTTTGGCCACACGGTGCTGGCCTGGCTGTGGCTCGATGTCGCATCGGCCTGCACCGCGCGCGACGATGCCTTTGCCCAAGGCAAGCGCGCCGCGATGCGCTACTTCTTTGCCTACGAACTGCCCAAGACCAGCGCCTGGCTGGCCGTGGTGGCAGCGCGCAACCCCACCTGCCGCGAGATGCGCGACGATTGGTTTTGACCATGAACAAGAAGAAGCTCGAAGCCTGGGTCTGGGTGCTGATCTACGGCGGTATCCTGGGCATCAGCCTGGGCTGGTTCCTGGAAGCGCGCAGCCCGGCGCTGGGGTGGGCTCTGCTGGTACTGGGAGGCGTGGGCGTGGCCAGCGGTGCGACCCTGATCTTCTTGCGCTCGCGCATGGCGCCTTGACGCCAACCGACTGACCTGGCCTGACCCACCAAGGACCTTGCCCGATGAGTACACCTGTTCACAAACTCTTCGACCTCAGCGGCCAGACCGCCCTCGTCACCGGCGGCTCGCGCGGCCTGGGCCTGCAGATGGCCGAAGCCCTCGGCGAAGCCGGCGCCAAAATCATGCTCACCTCGCGCAAGGCAAAGGACCTCGAAGAGGCCGCCGCCGCGCTGCAGGACAAGGGCATCGACGCGCGCTGGATCGCCGCCGATGCCAGCCAGCCGGCCGACATCGAGCGCGTGGTGGCCGAGACGATGGAGCGCCTGGGCCGCATCGACATCCTGGTCAACAACGCCGGCGCCACCTGGGGCGCTCCCATGGAGAGCTACCCGCTCGAGGCCTGGGACAAGGTGATGAACCTGAACATTCGCAGCCTGTTCCTGTTCGCGCAGGCGGTGGGCAAGGCCAGCATGCTGTCGAACAAGCACGGCCGCATCATCAACATCGCCTCCATCGCCGGCCTGGCTGGCTCACTCGACATGCAGTTCATCGCCTACGGCACCAGCAAGGGCGCGGTGGTCAACTTCACGCGCACCTTGGCGGGCGAGTGGGGGCCGCATGGCATCACCGTCAACGCCCTGGCGCCAGGCTTCTTCCCGAGCAAGATGACGCAGGGCGCGCTGGCCCACTTCGGCACGGAGAAGCTGGCCGCCGCCTCGCCGCTGCGCCGCCTCGGCGACGACGATGACCTGAAGGGTGCTGCATTGCTGTTCGCCAGCGCCGCGGGCAAGCACATCACGGGCCAAATACTGGCTGTGGATGGCGGCGTGAGTGCAGTTCACAACGGGGCGTAATGACCGCCCCAAGCTCACTTCGTTCGCGCCTTCCGAGGGGATCTCTGGCCGCCCTTCGACTGGGCTCAGGACAGGCTTGGGAGCGGCCCGGCGCTGGCCAGACATGAAATTCCCGCTCCACATTCCCTTCGTCGAAGCCCTCGGCTTCGAGTTGCACCACTTCGACGGCGGTCACGCCGAGTTGCGTGTCGATCTCGATCAAGCTCACCTCAACTCGTGGGAGGTGGCGCACGGCGGCGTGTTGATGACCATGCTCGATGTGGCCATGGCCCATGCCGCGCGCAGCATCCATGCGCATGAGCCTGATTTCGGGCCCGGCGTGGTCACGGTCGAGATGAAGACCAGCTTCATGCGCCCGGCCGAGGGCCGGCTGCGCTGCAACGCCAAACTGCTGCACCGGAGCACCACCCTGGCCTTCTGCGAAGCCTCCGTGCTGGACGACGACAACCACTTGTGTGCGCATGCCACCGGCACCTTCAAGTACCTGCGCAAGCTGCCGACCAAAGGCCGCAACGTCAAGGCCCTGCGCCCAACCCCGACCCCGCCCAAGGAAGCAACACCATGACCGCACTCATCAATCACCAACTGCTGCTGGCCTCGCGGCCGCAAGGCGAGCCCACGCCCGACAACTTCCGCCTGGTGGCCACACCGCTGGGCGAGCTGGCCGAGGGCCAGGTGCTGGTGCGTCACCACTACCTGAGCCTGGATCCCTACATGCGCGGACGCATGAATGAGAGCAAGAGCTACGCGGCTGCGCAGGCGCTCGACGCGGTCATGATCGGCGGCACCGTGGGCGAGGTGGTGGCCTCGAAGAGCGCGCAGTTCGTTGCGGGCGACAAGGTTGTCGGCATGGGCGGCTGGCAGGAGTACGCCTTGGTCGACGCCACACAGCGTGGCGTGCTGCAAAAGGTCGACACCACCCACATCCCGCTCTCGGCCTACCTCGGTGCTGTCGGCATGCCTGGCGTCACCGCCTGGTACGGCCTGACGCAGATCATCGCGCCCAAGGCCGGCGAGACCCTGGTCGTCAGCGCAGCCTCGGGCGCCGTCGGCGGTACTTTCGGCCAGCTCGCCAAAGTGCGCGGCTGCCGCGCCGTCGGCTTGGCGGGCGGGCCCGACAAGTGTCGCTATGTTGTCGAAGAACTCGGCTTCGACGCCTGCATCGACTACAAGCAGCACCCCGATCTGAAGTCGCTGTTGCGCGCGTTGAAGGAGGCCTGCCCCGACGGCATCGATGGCTACTTCGAGAACGTCGGCGGCATGATTCTCGACGCTGTGATGCTGCGCACCAATGCCTTCGCGCGCATCGCCATGTGCGGCATGATCGCCGGCTACAACGGTGCGCCGCTGCCGATGGCCAACCCGGCGTTGATCCTCGTCAACCGCATGAAGATCGAAGGCTTCATCGTCAGCGAGCACATGCAGCATTGGCCTGCGGCCCTGAAGGAGTTGGGCGGCATGGTGGCTGCCGGCAAGCTCATGTACCGCGAGACCCTGGCCCAAGGCCTGGCCAGCGCCCCGGAGGCTTTCATCGGTCTGCTCAAGGGCCGCAACTTCGGCAAGCAATTGGTCAAGCTGGTCTGAGCGCAGCCAGCGCTTCAAGATGAACTGGACCTGGCAGCGCTTCAACCAGCTCGGGGTCGACAACCTGCACGACGCGCTGCAGCTTCGTGCCCGAGTCTTCATCCTCGAGCAAGGGCCGTTTCTCGACATCGATGGCCATGACCGCAGTGCGTGGCACCTGCTCGGGCGCGATGACGGGGGCGCCTTGCTGGCCTACCTGCGCATCGTCGATGCCGGGTTGAAGTACGCCGAGCCGTCGATCGGCCGCGTGGTGACGGCGGCCGAGGTGCGCGGCACTGGTCTGGGCCGCGCCTTGATGCACGAAGGCCTGCGCGGTTGC
>JANNGJ010000380.1:0-3103 GCA_031403815.1 Burkholderiales bacterium
CATTGCCGCGATCCAGTCGGGCGCTTTTCACATCAGCACTGGTGGCGCCACCTACTTCAACACCACGCCGCTCGGCCGCGCCGTCACCGGCACGGCACTGGTGATTTCGATGCGCGAGGACGGCGTCGACATCTGGGGCGATGGCAGCACCTACAAGGGCAACGACATCGAGCGCTTCTACCGCTACGGTCTGCTCGCGAATCCCAAGCTGCGCATCTACAAGCCGTGGCTCGATCAGACCTTTATCGACGAGCTCGGCGGGCGCAGGGAGATGAGCGAGTTCCTGATCGCCAACGGCTTCGATTACAAGATGAGCGTCGAGAAGGCGTACTCGACCGACTCGAACATGCTCGGCGCCACGCATGAGGCCAAAGATCTCGAACACCTGAGTTCGGGCATGCACATCGTCAAGCCCATCATGGGCGTGGCTTTCTGGCGCGACGACGTGGCGGTGAAAGCCGAGACGGTGTCAGTGCGCTTTGAGGACGGCGTGCCGGTCGCGCTCAACGGCAAGGCCTTTGACAGCGCCGTGGCGCTGTTCGAAGAAGCCAACCGCATCGGTGGCCGCCACGGCCTGGGCATGTGCGACCAGATCGAGAACCGCATCATCGAGGCCAAGAGCCGCGGCATCTACGAGGCGCCAGGGATGGCGCTGCTGCACATCGCCTACGAGCGACTCATCACCGGCATCCACAATGAAGACACGATCGAGCAGTACCGCAGCAACGGCCGCCGCCTGGGCAAGCTGCTGTACCACGGCCGCTGGTTCGATCCGCAAGCACTGATGCTGCGCGAGACGGCGCAGCGCTGGGTCGCCCGCGCCATCACCGGGGAGGTCACGTTGGAATTGCGCCGCGGCAACGACTACACGCTGCTCAATACCCAGAGCCCCAACCTCACCTACCACCCGGAGCGTCTGACGATGGAGAGCGGCGCCGGCTCCTTCACCGCCGCCGACCGCATCGGCCAGCTCTCGATGCGCAACCTCGACATCGACGACACCCGTGACAAGCTGGGCGTTTACAGCCGCGCCGGCCTGCTCGGCCAGGGCAGCGGCAACGACATCCCGTTGTTGTCCAAGGACTGAGCGCCGCCCGACACAGCCAAGCGGTGCACATGGCGCAGCCGCCTTGACCGCGCAGCCCGCTGACGGCAACATTGACAGGCGTCTCGAAGGAGGCAACATGCTCAAGCAATGGATTCGCCGGTGCCTGTGGGCTATTGGCACGCTGGCGGTGTTGGCCGCGGCGCTGGTTGTCGTGGGCCTGCAGCTCGGCGAGCGCAAGGCCAACCGGCGCATCGCGATGGCGGTGCAGCCGGTGCCGATTCCCACCGACACGGCAGCGCTTGAGCGCGGGCGCTACCTCTACGCCTCGCGCGGCTGCGCCGAATGCCACGGTGCCAACGGCGCCGGCCGCACCTTCGTCGATGATGTCAAGGCCGGCGTAAAGATCGCCGGGGCCAACATCAGCAAAGGCGGCGCCGGCAGCGTGACTACCGCCTACCAGCCGGCAGACTGGGTGCGCACGATCCGCCACGGCGTCAAGCCCGACGGCCGGCCGCTGCGGGTGATGCCCAGCGAAGACTACAACCGCTTCACCAATGCCGACACCGGCGCCTTGATCGCCTACGTGGTGTCGCTGCCGCCGGCTGCGGGCGGGCCAGCCGACGTGAAGCTGCCGCTGCCCGCCAGGGTGCTCTATGGCTTGGGTCAGATTCCCGACGCCTACGACCGCATCGACCACAAGTTGCCAGCACAGCAGCCGGTGGCCGAAGGCGTGACGCTCGAACACGGCAAGTACGTCGCCAACCTGTGCCTGGGCTGCCACGGCACCAAGCTCGAAGGCGGCAAGATCACCGGCGGCCCGCCCGATTGGCCCGCCGCCGCGCGCCTTGCGCCAGGTGAGGGCAGCGTGATGCCGCGGTATGCCGATGCCGCCGCCTTCCTGGCCATGCTCAAGAGCGGCAAGAGCCCCGACGGCCGCGCGCTGGCGGTGATGCCCTTCGAGACCCTGGCCCAGATGAACGAGACCGACGTGCGTGCGCTGCACCTCTACCTGAAGAGCCTGGCCACAGCGAAATGATCAGGCTGGGTGCACCACCCGCTGCGGGAACGGGATGCTCACGCCCAGCGCATTGAGCGTCGTCAACAGCGTCAAATTGACGTCGCTCTTGACGTTTCCTTGCCCGTTCTCCGGGTCGCTGATCCAGAAATTGATGGTCAACGCCAGGCCATCGGGCGCGAACTGCGACAGCAGCACGATGGGCGGTGGGTCGGCGATCACGCGCGGCACACCTGCCACGGCCTGGGTCAGCGCCGGCATCAGGCGCGCCAGGTCGCTGCCGTAGGCGACTTGCAACTCCGTCGAGATCGACACCCGCGGGTCGGCCAGCGATGAGTTCTCCACCCGCTGCGTGATCAGCATTTCGTTGGGCACGATCGATTCGCGGCCGTTGAGGGCGCGGATCACGGTGAAGCGGGTATTGATGTCGGTGACGCGGCCTTCGAAATTGTCGACCTTGACCATGTCGCCGATGCGCAGCGAGCGTTCGGCCAGAATGACGAAGCCGCTGACATAGTTGGCGGCGAGTTTTTGCAAGCCGAAGCCCAGGCCGACGCCGAGCGCGCCGCCGAACACGCTCAGGGCCCCTAGCGGAATGCCGGCCGCCGACAGCGCCAGCATCAGGCCCACCAGCAGCAGCAGCGCGCGTGTGGCATTGGCCGCAATCTTGCGCACCGACAGGTTGTCGGTGGCGCCGGCGAGCAGGCGCGATTCGATCGCAGCCGACACCCACAGCATCACCACCAGGACCGCCACGGCTGCCAAGCCACCTTCAATCAGACTGCGCAGCGAGACGTCAGTGCCGGCCAGCTTCCAATGAATGGCATCCAGCTCCTGCAGCAACAGGGGCAGCAGCCCGGTCACCCACAACACCAGTACGCCCCAGACCAACCAGGACAGGGTGCGTTCGAGCAGGCGCACCGCCTGCGACGACGGGAAGGCCACGCGCAGCACCCGCACCGCCACCCGGATGACTGCCAGCGACGCCAGGATCGGCACCGCCAGGTGCAGCAGGGCCACCGGCACAGAGGTCTTCAGGG
>JANNGJ010000381.1:0-2189 GCA_031403815.1 Burkholderiales bacterium
GCGCACAACATCGAACGGATCCAGATTCGCTTGCTAACTTTCACGGTGGTCTCCTGGTGGTTGAAGTCAAGACCTGGCTGGGGCCGAAGCGCGTACGCAACTTCGCCCACAGGCCGAGCAGGCCGTCGGGGGAAAACAAGACGATGGCGAGGAACACGCCGCCGATCACGAGGTTGAAGCGTTCGCGGTCGATGACATCGATGGCGAAGGTCTGCAACAGGATGAAGACGATGGCACCGAGGAAGGCGCCGATGGGGTGCTTCATGCCGCCGAGCACGGCAATCACCAGCACGTTGATGAGCCAGCCCGTGCCCACCGAACCCGGCGTGATGAGGCCGTTGTACCAAACCAGCAGCACGCCGCCCACGCCCGCCAGCAGGCCCGACACGGCGTAGGCCGCTACGCGGTGCGCGGTGACGTTGTAGCCGAGCGAGTTCATGCGCCGGGCGTTGTCGCGCGTACCTTGCAGCGTAATGCCGAAGGGCGTGCGCACCAGCCACTGGATGAAGAAGTAGCCGGCCATGGCGCACACCAGGCACAAGAAATAGAAGGGCAGCGGGCTGCGCCAGTTGATGCCGAAGACGGTGGGCGGATAGACCTTCTGGAAGCCCTGGAAGCCGTTGAACACGGTGTAGTTCTGCAGCACCAGGTAGTAGAAGGCCACGCCGATGGCCAGCGTGATCATGATGGTGTAGATGCCGTCGGTGCGCACCGAGAGCCAGCCGATCAGGGTGCTGCACAGCACCGCAATCACCAGGGCCACCGGCACCACCAGGCCCCAGGGCCAGCCCAGGCTGGTGGCCGTGCCGCTGGCGCCCAGCACCGCCACCGCGTAACCCGCCATGCCGGCCACCGACATCTGCGCCAGCGACACCATGCCGCCGTAGCCGGCCAGGAAGGTGAGCGAGAGCGCGATCAGGCCGAAGATCAGCGCCTGCGACGCCACCTGGTAGATGAAGAAGGGCGAGACGACGAAGGGCAGCACCAGGACGAAGGCCAGGGTGAAGACATGCCGCGGCGAGAGCGTGCGCCAGAGAAACTTCAACCAGCGCGGCGCGTCGCTGTCGGGGTAGAGGTCGAGCGCGGGCGTCGGCGCCATCACGGCGGGACGGCCGCCCGCGCTCGGCAGTGGGCGCGGCAGCGCACCGGCCACCCCGTTGTTCATCGCGCGCCGCCACTTTGCCGCGCTCATCGATGCCCACCTTTGCACGGTTTGAAGAGGACAGCGCAGCGGGCCGGGCGTCGTCCTTGACAGACCCCCCCGCTCGGCGGGGGGCCGGGGGGTGCCCAGTTTCGGCCGACGGCCGGCATGAACACGCACCGCGTGTTCATGCCGGTCTCCCCATGATGCCGCGCGGCCGGAACGCGAGCACGCCGATCAGGATCACGAAGGTGAAGACGACGCTGTAGGTCGGCGCGTAAGCCAGGCCATAGGTTTCAGCCAGGCCCAGGATGGCCGCACCGATGGCGGCGCCGACGACGCTGCCCATGCCGCCGACGATGACGACGATCAGCGAGGCCAACAAGAGGCGCGTATCTTCGCCCGGCACCATGCTCAGCTCCACCGCGCCGATCACGCCGCCGAAGCCGGCCAGGCCGGCGCCCAGCATGAAGGTGATGGCGAACACCAGGTTCACGTTGACGCCGGCCGCCGCCAGCATGGCGCGGTCGTCAACCCCGGCACGGATCATGGTGCCGACCTTGGTGCGGTTGAGCAGCCACCACAAGAACAGGCCGATGGCCAGGCCGAAGCCGACCAGGCTGAGGCGGTAGGCCGAGTAGGCCTTGATGACGGGGATGCCGCGAATGGGGCCCTGCAGCCATTCCGGCGCTTCCATCTGATAGACCTGCCCGGTGAAGATCCAGAGCAGGATGTCGGCGATGACGATGGACAGGCCGATGGTGACCATGGTCTGGCGCAAGTCTTGCCCCTGCATGCGGCGCAAGATCAGCACTTGAATCAGCAGACCGGCAATCGCCGCGGCCAGGAAGCCTGCCGCCAGCGCCAGGATCCACCAACCTGTTTCGCGCGCCACGATGTAGCCGACGTAGCCGCCCAGCAGGTAGAGCGAGCCGTGCGCCAGATTCACGTTGCGCATCAGGCCGAACACCAGGGTGAAGCCGCTGGCAACGATGAAGTAGAGCGACGCCAGCGTGAGGCTGTTGAGCATCGTGACGAGGTACAGGCG
>JANNGJ010000382.1:0-2505 GCA_031403815.1 Burkholderiales bacterium
ATAGACCTGGGCGGGGCTCAGGTAGAGCGTGATCCTTGCGCCGAGATCGAACTGGTGCACGCCAGTCAACTGCGCCACCAGTTCACCGACCACGGTGTCGACGTGCACGAAAGTGTCGGAGCCGGAGATCTCGGCCAGCTCGACGCTGCCGGGCAGCGCCACGTCGCCTGGGCGCGCGTGCACGCGCAGCGCGCCGGCGCGAATGCCGAGGGTCAGCGCGGCGCCCTCAAGCCGGTCGCCCTGTGCCTGTCGCTGGGCTTCGACAAGCTCAGCCCGACCCTTCGATACCTCAGGGCGAACGGCGTTCGGTTGGTTGACATCGCTGGCGATCAGGTTCATCGGCGGGTCGCTGAACGCGCGCGCGACCTGGATCGAGCGGGGCCGGTGGAAGACCTCGGAGGTCGGGCCGTACTGCAGCACCTGGCCGGCATCGAGCACGGCGGTGTGGCCGCCGAGCAGCAGCGCCTCGGTCGGCTCGGTGGTGGCATAGACCACCGTCGAGTCGCCGCTGGCGAACAGCAGGGTCAGCTCCTCGCGCAGCTCTTCGCGCAGCTTGTAGTCGAGGTTGACGAGCGGCTCGTCGAGCAGCATCAGCGGCCCGTTCTTGGCCAGCGCGCGCGCCAGTGCCACGCGCTGCTGCTGGCCGCCCGACAACTCGGCCGGCAAACGCTGCAGGAAGGGCTCGATGTGCAGCTTGGCCGCCAGCGCCTGAACCCGGGCGTCGATGCCGCTTTCGCGGCGCAGCTTGAGCGGTGACGCGATGTTGTCGGCCACCGTCATCGACGGGTAGTTGATGAACTGCTGGTAAACCATGGCCACGTTGCGTTCGCGCACCGGCTTGCCCGTGACGTCCTGCCCATCGGCCAGCACGCGCCCGGCGCTGGGCTTGTCCAGCCCAGCCATCACCCGCATCAATGTCGTCTTGCCAGCCTGTGTGGCGCCCAGCAACACCGTCACCGCGCCCGGCACGAGCGTCAGATCCAGCGCGTAGAGGTGGGTCTGCGCACCGACTTTCTGTTCGATGCGCTCGAGCCTCAGTTCCATGCCTGCTCCGGGGCCGGTGCCGATGGCGCACCGCGGGGTTGGGGGATTCGGTCGCGTAATGTACGTCTGTTCGGCCAGCCCGCGGCGGCGACACAATGCGGCGCAGCGCCGCTCCACCGCAAAGACAAACGCCATGACCACCAAAGAACACCTGCTGGCCCTCGACCAGGGCACTTCCAGCTCGCGCGCCGTCGTGTTCCACGCCAGCGGCCGCATCGTGGCCATGGCCCAGCGCGAGTTCCGCCAGATCTTTCCGCAGCCGGGCTGGGTCGAGCACGACGCGAATGAGATCTGGGCCACGCAGCAGGCCGTCGCCCTCGAAGCGCTGTTCAAGGCCCAGCTCAACGCCAGCGACATCGCCGCCATCGGCATCACCAACCAGCGCGAAACCACGCTGCTGTGGAACCGGCGCACCGGGCAGCCGATCGCCAACGCCATCGTCTGGCAGGACCGTCGCACCGAGCCGCTGTGCACGCAGTTGCGCGCTGCCGGCCTGACCGAGACTGTGCAGCACAGCACCGGCCTGGTGATCGACCCCTACTTCTCGGGCACAAAGATCCGCTGGCTGCTCGACCATGTGCCCGGCGCCCACCTGGCCGCGGCCCAGGGCGAGCTCGCCTTCGGCACCATCGACTCCTGGCTGCTGTGGAAGCTGACCGGCGGCCAGGTTCATGCCACGGATGTGAGCAACGCCTCGCGCACGATGTTGTTCGACATCCGCCACAACGTCTGGGATCACGAGCTGCTCAAGGCCCTGCATGTGCCCGACAGCCTGCTGCCGCAAGTGTTCCCGTCGAGCCATGTGTTCGGCCACACCGACCCGGCGCTGTTTGGCGCGCCGATCCCGATCGCTGGCATTGCCGGCGATCAGCAGAGCGCACTGTTCGGCCAGGCCTGCTTCAAGGCCGGGCTGGCGAAGAACACCTACGGCACCGGTTGCTTCCTGCTGATGCACACCGGCGAGCGCTTCGAGAGCAGCGCCAACGGCCTGATCACGACCGCGGCGGCACAACCCACGGCCAGGCCCGAGTACGCCCTCGAAGGCAGCGTCTTCATCGGCGGCGCGGTGGTGCAGTGGCTGCGCGACGGCTTGAACGCCATCAAGGGCTCGGGCGAAGTGCAGGGCCTGGCCGAGAGCGTGCCCGATGCCGGCGGCGTGGTCTTCGTGCCGGCCTTCGCCGGCCTGGGCGCGCCCTACTGGAAGCCGGAGGCACGCGGCGCCATCGTCGGCTTGTCTCGCGGCACCACGGTGGCCCACATCGCCCGCGCCGCGCTGGAGAGCATCGCCTTCCAGAGTGCCGCGCTACTGGCCGCGATGAGCCGCGATGCGGTGGCTGCCGGTGGCGCGCCGGTGGCTGAACTGCGTGTTGACGGCGGCGCCTGTGTCAACAACTTGCTGATGCAGTTCCAGGCCGACCTGCTCGGCATTCCCGTCGTGCGGCCCAAAGTCATCGAGACCAC
>JANNGJ010000383.1:0-33479 GCA_031403815.1 Burkholderiales bacterium
GGGGGCAGCGTGCTCGACGTGGCCTGCGGCAGCGGCCGCCACCTGCGCTGGTTGGCCGCTCAAGGCTGGGCCGTGACCGGCATCGACCGGGACGCTACGGCCTTGGCGCCGTTGCAGGGCCTGGGCCGAACCTTTGAGGCCGACATCGAAAGCGGACCCTGGCCGCTGGTCAACGAGCGCTTCGACGCCGTGGTGGTCACGAACTACCTGTGGCGTGCCCTGTGGCCGGTGCTCCGCGGGAGCCTGGCCGAAGGCGGGGTGCTGATCTATGAAACCTTTGCCCAAGGCAACGAGGTCTTCGGCAAGCCCTCCAACCCCGCCTTCCTGCTGGGTCCGGGTGAATTGCTCGAGGCCAGCCAAGGCCTGCATGTCGTGGCCTTCGAGGACGGAGTTCTCGACGCGCCGCTGCGCCGCGTGCAGCGCATCGTGAGCGTGAACGCAGCGGCCGCCGGCGCCCGCCACGCCCTGTAGGCGACCGCCGCCGCCACGGCAGCTAAAATCGGCCGCTCGCATGAACACTGAATGCCCATGAACCCGATTGTTGGCAGCATCGTCGCCCTGGTCACCCCGATGCTGGATTACGGCAGCGTTGACTATCCGGCACTGCGCCGCCTGATCGATTGGCACATCGCCGAGGGCACGGCCTGCATCGGCGTGGTCGGCACGACAGGTGAGTCACCCACGGTTGACGTGCCCGAGCATTGCGAAATCATCCGCGTGGCGGTCGAGCATGCCGCCGGCCGCGTGCCGGTCATGGCCGGCGCTGGCGCCAACTCCACCCGCGAGGCGATCGAGCTGTCGAAGTTTGCGCTCGACGTCGGGGCCGACTGCACACTTCAGGTGGTGCCCTACTACAACAAGCCGACGCAGGAGGGCATCTACCGCCACTTCCGCGCCATCGCCGAAGCCGTCGACATTCCGGTGGTGCTCTACAACGTGCCCGGCCGCACCGTGGCCGATATGCAGCACGACACCGTGTTGCGCCTGACCCAGGTGCCGGGCATCATCGGCATCAAGGAAGCCAGCGGCAACATCGACCGCGCGGCCTGGCTCATCAAGCAGGCGCCGCGCGGCTTCTCGATCTACTCGGGCGACGACCAGACCGCCATCGGTCTCATGTTGCTCGGCGGGCATGGCAATGTCAGCGTGACTGCCAACGTAGCGCCGCGGGCCATGGCCGAGTTGTGCCGCGCGGCGCTTGCCGGCGACGCCATGGGTGCGCGCGAAATCCATCTGCGCTTGCTGGCACTGCACAAGCAACTGTTCGCCGAGGCCAACCCGATCCCGGTGAAATGGGCCCTGGCGCGCATGGGACGCTGCGGCCCTGCGATGCGCCTTCCCTTGGTGGCTCTGTCAGAAGCCTTGCAGGCACCGCTGGAAGCGGCGATGCACGAAGCCGGCGTGCTTTGACGCCGTCGCGGCTGCCCCCGATACCCGCCCGCCATACTCTCCCCCACTTCCTGATCGCCGGCCGCCGCAAGGCGCCGCAACACCCATGCACCCAGTGACTGCCTCCCTGCTCCCGACCCTGCGCACCGCCCTGCTGGCGACCGCCGCGCTTGCGCTCGGTGCCTGCTCGACGATCGACGGTTTCCTGTCGGGCGACAAAATCGACTACAAGAGCCAGTCGGCCAAGACTGCGCCGCTTGAAGTGCCGCCTGACCTGACCCAGTTGCAGCGCGACACGCGCTACCAGGTGCAGTCCGGCAGCGCGGTCAGCGCCAGCACCTTTGGCAGCGCGGCGCCCGCAACCCCGGGCGCCGCGGCAGCCGGCAGCAATGTCGCGCCGACGAGCATTGGCCAGGTGCGCGTCGTGCGCGAAGGCAACCAACGCTGGCTGTCGGTGCCGATCCCGGCTGAACAACTGTGGCCTCAACTGCGCTCGTTTTGGCAGGAACGCGGATTTGCGTTGGTGATCGACAACCCCGAGGCCGGGGTGATGGAAACCGATTGGGCCGAGAACCGCGCCAAGATTCCACAAGACATCATCCGCCGCACTGTTGGTCGCCTCCTCGACTCGCTCTATGACAGCGGCGAGCGCGACCGCTTCCGCCTGCGCGTCGAGCGCAACGGCGCCGGCAGCGACATCTTCATCAGCCACCGTGGCATGGCCGAGGTTTACACCACGGACCGCAAGGAACAGACCACCTGGACCAACCGCCCGACCGACCCGCAGCTCGAAGCCGAGTTTCTGTCGCGCCTGATGGTCAAGCTCGGGGCCAAGGAAGACGTGGCCCGCACCGTCGCGGCCAACCCGGTTGCGGTCAGCGCCACGCCGCGGGCGCGCTTGCTCACTGGCCAGGCGTCGGCGGCCCTGCAGGTCGACGAGGGCTTTGACCGCGCGTGGCGCCGTGTCGGCCTGACCTTGGACCGCAGCGGATTCACGGTCGAAGACCGTGATCGCGCCAGTGGCCTGTACTTCGTGCGCTATGTCGACCCGAAGGATGCCGCCACTGCCGAGCCCGGCTTCTTTGCCAAGCTGTTCAACTTTGGCAAGTCCGACCCGGCCCAAAGCCCGGGGCGCTACCGCATTGCGGTCAAGGCCGACGGCGAGCGCACCACGGTGTCGGTGCAGAACGCCCAGGGCGGGCCGGAGAACGGCACGGTTGGGCAGCGCATCGTCGGCCTGCTCGTCGACGACCTGAAGTAAGCGCGCGACACGGCAGGCCCGTGTTGCGCTTCACCAGCCTGGGAAGCGGCAGCAGCGGCAATGCCACGCTGGTGGAGGCGCACCCGAGCGACGGCGCTCGAGCCACCCGCGTCCTGGTCGATTGCGGCCTGGCACCACGCCGGCTAGCGGCGCGTCTGGCAGAACGGGGCCTGCGGGTGACCGACCTTGACGCCGTCTTCGTCACGCATGAGCACAGCGATCACGTGGGTGGCGTGCTCGCACTTCAGCGCCGCCACGGCATCCCGGTGTGGGCCAGCGCCGGAACCTGGTCCCGCGCAACTGCCAAGCAGGCCGCAGCGCCAGCCTGCAACGTCGCACGCGACGGTCAGGCCATCATCATTGGCGCGCTGCGCCTGCAGCCGTTTGCCGTGCCGCATGACGCGGCCGAGCCCCTGCAGCTGACCCTGAGCGACGGCCAGCGCCAGCTCGGCATCTTGACCGACATCGGTGAGCCGACAACCGCCGTGACGCAAGCGCTGCAGGGCTGTGATGCCCTGCTGCTCGAAACCAACCACGACCCGACGCTGCTGGACACTGGCGCCTACCCGGTGTGGCTGAAGCGGCGCATCGCCGGCCGGCTCGGCCACCTGGCCAACCACCAGTCGGCCGCCCTGCTCGACGCCTGCCGCCACGACGGCCTGCGTCACGTGGTTGCAGCGCACCTGAGCCGACAGAACAACCACCCCGATCTCGCAGTGCAAGCCCTGCGCGGCGCCCTCGGCCCGGACGCCACGGCCGTCACTGTGGCGGATGCCGAAACCGGCTGCGCCTGGATCGACGTCGGGTCCGCCTGACAATCGATCTGGCCAAAACAAAAGCCGCCCGAAGGCGGCTTTTTGGTGATCGGAGGACCGATTACTTCTTGACCGGCTCGGCAGCCTTCATCGCGGCATCCTTGGCGGCGTCGACGGCCTTGCCGGCGACGTCCTTCATGGCGCCAGCAGCGGCCGAAGCGGCGCCAACCGTGGCGTCGGTGCCAGCGGCGACGGCCGAGGCAGCACCGGCGACAGCGGCCGAGGCGGCGGCAGACACCACGGGAGTGGCGGCCGACGCAGCGGCAGCGGCAGCGGCAGCGGCGGCAGCAGGCGCAACAACTTCTTCAGCCTTCTTGCCGCAAGCGGAGAGGGCAACGGCAGCCACCATGGCAGCCAGCAGGAGGGTCTTGTTCATGAGAAATCCTTGGAGGTCAGTGAGTACGAAAATCGGCAATGGTGGGATTCCGTAGAACCCGTATCGGTCAAGGACAAGACGCGTTCAATCCGCTCTTGCACCTAGCCCACGAGTATAGCGTTCCTAGGTGATTGCCCTAGAGACCGAGTGTATTCGCCGGATAGCCAGCCTCAGAGCGTTGCAAAAGTACATCAACGACTTCACGCCATGCGCTGACTTCGCTGTCGTCGGCCAGCCGGTGGCCGCGCCACTGCCGACGGTCGGCCAGGAGCAGGCTGTGCTCACCGGCCAACAGCAAGGTCGGGATCTGCGACGCCTCGACATCGGTGGCCCTGCACTCAATGACGTGGGCCCAGTTGCGGCGCCAGGCCGTGAAGCGCGGGCAGCGACGCGGCAACTCGTCAAAGTGGCCAGCAATGATCAGCAACTGGCGCTTGGGCAGGCGCGCCCAGGCCGTCAAGGCCGACAGCACCAGGGGGTCTTCCAGCGGCCACGCCTCGAAGTCTGGGTCAACGAAACACAATTCGCGCGCGCGCCCCTGCGCGGCCTGCGCCAGCGCCCACTGCACCGCGGCATGGAATTCACTGCGGCCGTCGATGCGGGCGGCGCCCGGGGGCGTGTCGGGTCCTGCAAGGGCCATGTCTGTCTCCTTCTGCCAATCAATCAAGTGGCTGCAGCCAGCCACTGTGCAACCACTCGCCCAGCAAATCAAGGGCGGCTGGGCTGGCAGCCGCGATTGCCTGGGCATCGAGATGACGCTCGTCTGCCAAGCGGCGCATCAGGCGCGCGTCGCGGCCCGACGCGCGGCAAGAGTCGCCATTGATGAATACATGTCTGGCGTCGTAAGCCATGCGCGAACGGCGGTCGAGCCGTACGCCGCGTGCCAGCGTTGACGGATCGTTCGCCTGGTACCAGACCTGCGCCTTGGGCTCGGTCAACCACTCGCCCAGCGTGCGCTCGATCAGATCTGGCGCGGCCAGGGCTTGTGCCACAGCGCGACGCGCAAAGTGCTGCAAGGCTTCGGGCAGCGCGCCCGGCAGGGCTGTGGCCGGCTGCGTTGCATCGCGGTAGCGCGCGCCACGCAGGCCCCTCGGCGCTTCATCGGCCATGCGCGCGAGCAGGGCCTGCGCCAACTCAGCGCTTTGCGGCGCGCGAAAGCCGATCGATGCTGTCATGCAGTCGCCGCCGACCGCCACGCCATCATGGGCCCAGCCGGGCGGCAGGTAGAGCATGTCCCCCGGTTCGAGCAGCCAGTCGTGCTCGGCGTCGAAGTGCGCCAGCATCTTCAGTGGCACATCGTCGCGCAGGGCTGGCTGGGTGTTGCGGCCGACGCGCCAGCGCCGGCGGCCCTGCACTTGCAACAGGAAGACATCGTAGGAGTCGATGTGTGGGCCGACCCCGCCACCGTCACTGGCATAGGACAGCATGAGGTCGTCCAGGCGCACCGCCGGCAGGAAGCGAAAGCGCGACAGCAGCGTCTGCGCAGCCTCGACATGCAGCTCCAGGCCTTGCACCAGCAAGGTCCAGCCCGGCCGTGCCAAGGGGGGCAGTGCACGCCGCGGCAGGGGGCCTGGCCGCATGCGCCAGTGTTCGGCGGCATCGCGCTGGACCAGCCGCGACTCGACCTCGTCGCTCGCCGCCAGGGCGAACAACTCGGCCCGTGAGAGCGGCGGCGCGATGTCGGCAATGGCCTGACGCACCAGCAGCGGTCGCTTGTGCCAATGGCGGCGCATGAACTGACTCGGCGCCAGGCCGCCGAGCAAGGATTGAGCTTGATGCAGGTCCATCGAAAGATTGTCGCGCTGTGCCATCATTGCCCGATGCTGATTCAAAAACCTTGCGTCGTTGCCCTCACGTGGCAGCTCTCCGACGCGCAAAACCAGGCCCTGGACGAGTTGGTCGAGCCGGTCGAGTTCTATGTCGGCGGAGATGACCTGCTGCCGAAAGTGGAAGAGGCTCTGACCGGCCAGGTGGTCGGCTTTCAGACCCACCTTCACCTCGAGCCCGAGCACGCCTTTGGCGAGTTCGACAGTGCCCTGGTGTGCTTCGAGGAGCGCGCCTTGTTCCCCGCCGGAACCGAGCCCGGCATGCAGTTCGAGGGCTTGCCCGAAGGTAGCGTTACGCCCGACATGCCGGCCGACAAGCTCTACACCGTGACCGAGGTCTATCCCACGCACGTGGTGCTCGACGCCAACCACCCGCTGGCCGGCATGGCCCTGCGCCTGAACCTGACAGTGCGCGACGTGCGCGAGGCCACCGCCGCCGAAATCGAAGCCGGCACCGTGGGCGGCAGCGTGGTGGATGTGCTGCAAGTGCAGCCCGCGCCGCGCGGGCTGCACTGACCGGTCGGTGCGCGGCTAACGCTTGCCGGTCGAGCCGAAGCCGCCTTCGCCGCGCTCCGAGGTGGCGAAGCCGTCGACCAAGCGAAACGTCGCCTGCACCACCGGCACGATGACCATTTGCGCGATGCGCTCCATCGGCTCGATGGTGAACGCGGTGCTGCCGCGGTTCCAGCAGCTCACCACCAACGGGCCCTGGTAGTCGCTGTCGATCAGGCCAACCAGGTTGCCGAGCACGATGCCGTGCTTGTGTCCGAGGCCCGAGCGCGGCAGCAGCATCGCGGCCAGGCCCGGTTCGCCGATGTGGATCGACAGGCCGGTGGGGATCAGCGTGGTCTGGCCGGGCGCGAGCACCAGGGCTTCGTCCAGGCAGGCGCGCAAATCCAGGCCGGCGCTGCCAGGCGTGGCGTAGTGCGGCAGGTGCGCGGCCATGCGCGCGTCAAGCAACTTGATGTCGATGGTGGTCATGGCGCGAGCCTGCGGGCGATCTCAGCCACCAGTTCGCGCGCCAGCACCAGCTTGTCGGCGCGCTGGCCAGCGCCGGGCACTTCACGCTCGCCCTTGGCATCCACCAAGAGCAAGGCGTTGTCGTCGCGCCCGAAGGTCGCCGGGCCCAGGTTGCCGACCACCAGGGGCAGCTTCTTACGCAGCATTTTCTCGCGCGCGTGCAGGGCCACATCCGCGCTCTCGGCTGCGAAGCCGACGCAGTAAGGCGGCTTGGGCAGCGCTGCCACGCTGGCCAGGATGTCCGGGTTCTCCGTCAACGCGAAGCTGGGTACAGCGCGGCCGGCGGCCTTCTTGATCTTCTGCGCAGCGGCGTCGACCGGGCGCCAGTCGGCCACCGCGGCGGTGGCAACGAACACGTCGTGGGTTGCGGCGGCCGGCAGCACGGCGTCAAACATCTGCTGGGCACTGCGCACGTCGATGCGCACGACGCCGCGCGGCGTCGGCAAGGCCACCGGGCCGGCAATCAGGGTCACCCGCGCTCCAGCTTCGGCGGCGGCGCGTGCAATCGCAAAACCCATCTTGCCGCTCGACAGGTTGGTGATGCCGCGCACCGGGTCAATGGCCTCGTAGGTCGGGCCCGCGCTGATCAGCACAGAGCGGCCGGCCAGCAACTTGGGTTGAAAGAAGGCAATCAACTCGTCGCGCAAATCAGCGGCCTCCAGCATGCGGCCGTCACCCACCTCACCGCAGGCCTGGTCACCCGCCTCCGGGCCCAGCACCACGGCGCCATCCGCCAGGACTTGCGCGACGTTGCGCCGCGTGGCCGGGTGCGCCCACATCTCGCGGTTCATCGCTGGTGCGACGAGCAATGGGCAGGCCGCCGTGGGCCGCGCCAGGCAGGCCAGGCTGAGCAAGTCGTCGGCTCGGCCCTGCGCCAGCTTGGCAATGAAGTCGGCGCTGGCCGGGGCGACCAGCATCGCGTCAGCGCCGCGTGTGAGGTTGATGTGGGCCATGTTGTTGGCCTCGCGTGCATCCCACTGGCTGGTCAGCACCGGTCGGCCCGTCAGCGCCTGCATCGTGACCGGGGTGATGAAGTGCTCCGCCGCCTCGGTCATCACCACCTGCACGGTGGCCCCCGCCTTGATCAACTCGCGCGCCAGATCGGCCGCCTTGTAGCAGGCCACGCCGCCCGACAGGCCAAGAACAATGTGCCGTCCCGCGAGGTCTTGGTTCATGGGTCGCGATGCTAGCAGCGGCTCAGCCATTGAGCTGGCGGCGCAGGAACTCGAGCAAGTCGCGCCGCGAAGCCTCGCGCGCTGCAGCGTCGCCGCCGACTGTGACGCCCTGGCCGGGGCGCACCCCGTTGGGCACATCGCGGCGCACACGCAGCGGCGCGCTGCCGTCGAAGCCGTGGTACGCGCCGGCGTAGCTGATCACCGTCAGGCCGCTGCCGGCCATCGCCGCCAGATCGAGGCAGGGCTGCGCCGGTGTCCAGTCGTCACTCTGCCCCAGCAGCAGCAGGGTCGGCGCCGTGGTGGCATAACGCCGCGCCAGTTCGGCTTCACACCCAGGATAGAAGGCGACTGCGGCGCGTGGCGCAATGCCTGCCCGCACGACCTCGCTGTGCAGCCGGTTGGTAGCCGCCAGCACGGTGCTGCCACCGTTGGACCAGCCGAGCAAGGCCAGGCGCTGGCGATCCACGCCCGGCTGCACCGCCAGCCATTGCAAGGCGCCCAAGGCATCGCGCCGGCGCTGAAGTTGGGTGACCTGGCGCGAGCCGCTGCGCTGAGTACACAGCTCTTTCTCGCCACGCGGTGTCAGCGAGTCCAGCACCAAGGCGTGCCAGCCCTCGGCATTGAGCAAGGCGGCGTAGTCGACGAGGCGCTGACCGAGGCGGCCCCTTGCGTCAAAGATGCCGCCACAACCGTGCAGCAGCACCACGGCAGGCCGGTCCCCGGTTGCGTTGGCGCCAAACCAGTGGCCGGGCAGCTGCACCGGCACGGCCTCCGGGGCGTCCAGGCTGGTCACCGCCACGGCGCGGGGCTGCGCGAGCGCCACGGCCACGCCCAGAGCCAGCAGCAGCCCGACCAGCAGGCGCTGGCTCATCGCAGCTTGGGTGGCTTGGGGTGCAGGCGTGCCATGGCATGCACATCGGCATACACGCCATCGCGCAATCCGTAGGCGCGGTGGGTGCCCTCGAGCTCGAAGCCGAACTTGCGGTACAGCGCGATTGCCACAGCGTTGTCGGTGTAGACCGTCAGCTCGAGGCGCAGCACCTGGGCCCAGTTGTCGGCCCAGTCGATCAGCGCGGCCATCAGCGCGCTGCCGACGCCCTGGCCCTGTGCGTGATGTGCCACCGCCATGCCGATGCCCGCGCAGTGGTGGCGCCGCACATGTGCAATTGGGTGCACGCCCGCGTTCCCCACCACCGCGCCGCCGCGTTCGGCGACGACAAACAGCTCGGCCGTCGTCGGGCCCACGGGCATCTCTTCGATGCGCTTCTTCCACAGCGCCTCGGTCGGGTAAGGCAGTTGCAGCAAGCCGGGCAGCACCAGCGGGTCGCCCATGATCGCCACCATGGCCGCCGCGTCCTCGGGGCGCGGCCGGCGGATGACGATCGCGGGATCAGGCACGCTCGCCCACCCAGGCCGCCACCGAGGCCAAGGCCTGGGGCAGTGCCGCGGCATCGCTGCCACCGGCCATGGCCAGGTCGGCCTTGCCGCCGCCCTTGCCGCCCACTTGCTGGGCCACGAAGTTGACCAACTCACCGGCCTTGAATTGGCCGACGCGGTCAGCCGTCACGCCCGCGGCGAGCTGGACCTTGCCACCCTCCAGCGCGGCCAGCACGATGACGGCGCTCTTGAGCTTGTCTTTCAACTTGTCCATGGTTTCGCGCAGGGCCTTGGCGTCGGCGCCGGCCAGCACCGCGGCCAGCACCTGCACGCCCTTGACCTGCACCGCCTGCGCCAGCAACTCGTCGCCCTGCGAAGAGGCCAGCTTGCCTTTGAGGCTGGCAAGCTCTTTCTCGAGCGCGCGCACCTGGTCAAGCGCTGCGCTCACGCGCGCCGGCGCCTCGGCCGGCGTCACCTTCAAAGCGCCCGCAACCGCGCCGAGCGTGGCCTCCACCTGCTGCAGATAGGCCAGGGCGTTGTCGCCGGTGACCGCCTCGACGCGGCGAATGCCGGCGGCCACGCCGGCCTCGGCAACGATCTTGAACAGGCCGATGTCGCCACTGCGCTGCACATGCGTGCCGCCGCAGAGCTCACGGCTGCTGCCGATGTCGAGCACGCGCACTTCGTCACCGTACTTCTCGCCGAACAGCATCATCGCGCCGAGCTTCTGTGCTTCGTCCAGCGGCAGCACGCGCGCCTGCGTCGCGGCATTGGCCAGCACCTCGGCGTTGACCAGGGCCTCGACCTGGCGCACCTGGGCCTCGGTGACGGGCGCGTTGTGGGCGAAGTCGAAGCGCGTGCGCTCGGCATCTACCAGCGAGCCCTTCTGCTGCACGTGCGCGCCGAGCACTTCGCGCAGGGCCTTGTGCATCAGGTGGGTGGCGCTGTGGTTGCGCACCGTCTTTGCACGCTGCTCGCCATTCACGCGGGCCACAAAACTGTCGCCGACCTCGAGTTCGCCTTCGACCACGCGGCCCTGGTGGCCGAACACAGCGGCCTGGATCTTGGTGGTGTCTTCAACCAGCACGCGGGCGCGCGCATTGCGCAGCTCGCCGCCGTCGCCGGCCTGGCCGCCGCTCTCGGCGTAGAACGGCGTGTGGTCGAGCACGACGACGACATCGTCGCCGGCACGCGCGCGGAGGACCGATGCGCCGTCGATGTAGAGCGCCGTGACCCGGCTGTGCTCGCACACCAGGTGTTCATAGCCGTGGAAGGCCGTGTCCACGCCGGTGTAGGCCAGGCCCTGCGCCAGCTTGAACTTGCCCGCTGCGCGGGCTTGCTCGCGCTGGCGGTTCATGGCCAGGTTGAAGCCGGCCTCATCGACGGTCACGCCGCGCTCGCGGCAGACATCGGCCGTCAGGTCGAGCGGGAAGCCGAAGGTGTCGTGGAGCTTGAAGGCAACATCGCCCGGCAGCACCACCGTTCGGGCTGAGCCTGACGAAGCCGACCCTTCGACAGGCTCAGGGCGAACGGTGGGACTCCGATCATCCTGAGCTTGTCGAAGGACGGGTTCAGGGCGAACGGTTGCGAGGGTGGCCTCCAAGATCTCCATGCCGTTGGAAATGGTCTGGAAGAAACGCTCCTCTTCCTGCTTCAACACTTCCGTCACGCGCGCCATGTCGCGGCGCAGCTCGGGATAAGCCTCGCCCATCTCGTCGGCCAGTGGCGCGACCAGCTTGTGGAAGAAGGGCTTGCGGGCGCCCAGCTTGTAGCCATGGCGAATCGCGCGGCGCGCAATGCGGCGCAGCACGTAGCCGCGGCCTTCGTTGCCGGGGATCACGCCGTCGACGACGGTGAAGCTGCAGGCGCGAATGTGGTCGGCAATGACTTTCAGCGAAGCCGCTTCTCGGTCACAGTCGCCGCCCCCCGCGCCGTCAACCGCGCGCTTGGCCTCGTCGAGCAGGCGCATGAACAGATCGACCTGGAACACGGTGTGCACGCCCTGCAGCACGCTGGACAGCCGCTCCAGGCCCATGCCGGTATCCACGCTCGGCTTGGGCAGCTTGTGCATCACACCGTCTTCGGTGCGGTTGAACTGCATGAAGACGTTGTTCCAGATCTCGACGTAGCGGTCGCCGTCTTGCTCGGGCGATCCGGGCGGGCCGCCGGCCACGGCCGGGCCGTGGTCGTAGAAGATTTCGCTGCACGGCCCGCAGGGGCCCGTGTCGCCCATCATCCAGAAGTTGTCGGAGGCATAGCGCGAGCCCTTGTTGTCGCCAATGCGCACGATGCGCTCAGCGGGCAGGCCGATGACGTTCAACCAGATGTCATAGGCCGCGTCGTCTTCGGCATAGACGGTGGCCCAGAGCTTTTCTTTCGGCAGCTTGAAGTGAACGGTCAGCAACTCCCAGGCGAACTTGATGGCGTCGTGCTTGAAGTAGTCGCCGAAGCTGAAGTTGCCGAGCATCTCGAAGAAGGTGAGATGGCGCGCGGTGTAGCCGACATTCTCCAAGTCGTTGTGCTTGCCGCCGGCGCGGATGCACTTCTGACTTGTTGTGGCGCGGTTGTAGCTGCGCTTGTCGAAGCCGAGGAACACGTCCTTGAACTGGTTCATCCCTGCGTTGGTGAACAGCAGGGTCGGGTCGTCGCCCGGCACGACAGGCGACGAGGCCACACGCTGGTGCCCCTGCGACTCGAAGTACTTCAGAAATGTGGAGCGAATCTCGGCGGCTTTCATCGCGGGGCTTTCAATCAGGGCAAGGCGCGCAAGTGCTTGTCCGCGCGCAGTTTTTGATTATAGGAAGGGGTCTGTGCCCAGGCCCCGCCCGCAGGCGTGCCCGCGCAGTCGCCGCTCAGGCGTCGTCGTTCGCCGCCACGCCGGGGCCGCGCTCGATACGATTGGGGAAGCCAGTGCGCCCAACCGTGGCCAGGCTGGCGGCCTGGCCGACCGCCCGGCGCAGCAGCGTGTCTGCCGTCTTGCCGTGCTCGGGGTAGAGCGCCAGACCGGCGCTGACGGCCACGGCGACGTCCTGGCCGGCGACGTTGAAGGGCTGACGCAGCGACTGCACAAGCTTGGCGGCCACCCGCTCTCCATCGGTGGCGGCGTCAACCCAGGCCAGCAGCACCAGGAAGGCATCGTTGCCGATCGAGGCCACGACATCGCTGGCGCGCAGGCTGGCACGCAGGCGCACGGCCACTTTGCGCCGCAACACATTGGCCGACTCGGCGCCGAGCGACGCCGCCACCGTGGCCAGGCCCTCGATGCGCAAGGCGATCACCGCCATCGGCGCCGGCTCGCGCTCGCGCAGTGCCAGCAAGTGCGTCATGTGCTCCAGCAACTGCGTGTGATTGGGCAGCCCGGTGGCCAGGTCGACCGCAAAGGCCTTGCGCGCGTTGCGGTCGAGCAGTTTGCGCCGCACGGCAATGTCCATGCGCCGCTGCAGGGCCTCGGCGGGGCTGTCGGTCTGCACCACCACGTCTTGCACGCCGCGCTCGAGCAGGGCCGCCAGCACGGATTCGGCCGGTGCCTCGACCAGCACGGCGATCACTGCGGTGTCGAGCACCGCATGCGTCAGGGCCGTCCAGTGCAACAGGGCCTCGGCGGGCACGGCGCCGACCATGACCTCGAAGTTGACTTCGCGCAATTGCGCCGCCGCGTCGTCGAGGGTGGCGCAATTGCTTGCGCCAGGCACATGCAAGCCTACGCACAACAAGGTGGCGCGGGGCTTGTTCGGCGGGGCGGCGCTGCTCATGGGCAAAGAAACAAAAGGGCCCGCGAGGGGCCCAGGGACATTGGAGCGGGTGAGGGGAATCGAACCCCTGTATGAAGCTTGGGAAGCTGCCGTTCTACCATTGAACTACACCCGCAGACTGGCGCCGAGTTTAGCCTGGGGCGCTGCAGCCGGCAGGTCCGCTCAGACCGACCCAGACCGGTTCGGCAGCCAGCAGTCAATCAGCGGCTTGCGCCTGCAGGCCTGTGGCAAAGGCTTCGAAGCCCGCAGCCGGAGTCGGCCGACCGATGTAGTAGCCCTGCAAAAGACCACAGCCAATCCCCTGCAGGAAGTCGCGCTGCGCCGCGGTCTCGACGCCCTCGGCCACCACCCGGATGCCCAACGCCGTGGCCAGCTGCACGATGGCCCGAACCAGCAAACGGTCGTCGTCGTCACCGGGCAGGTCGCGCACAAAGCTGCGGTCGATCTTGATCTTGGACGGTCGCAGGTGCTTGAGGTAGGCCAGCGACGAGTAACCGGTGCCGAAGTCGTCGACCGCCAGGGGCAGGCCCAGGGCGTGCAGGCGCTCAACCATCCAGCGGGTGGCGTTTTCGTCCGAGGGAGGCGCTGGGGCGGCCGGCCTGACAGCGCGATGCTTGGACAAGGGCACGAAGTTCTGGCACAACAACGTTCAGGGGGCAGCCTGTCGGCATGACAGCGCCTGCACTGGCTGAACGATCGACACGCCGCGTGCGCCGACTGAGCGCCGTGAGACCACGCTGGCCACTGCTTCGTGACAGCTCACCGCTTTGACGCAACGGCGCTTGCGACAATCTGCGCGCAATGGCAGATCCGCTCCAGCCCCTCTCGACCCGCGCACCGCGCCCCATCCGCAGCTACGTGCTACGCGCGGGTCGCATGGGCAGTGGGCAGGTGCGCGCGCTGGCCGAACTCGGGCCGCGCTTTGTGCTGCCCTTCGTGGCCGCGCCGCTCGACGCTGCGCGCATCTTCGGCCGGCGTGCGCCGCTGGTGGTTGAAATCGGCTTCGGCATGGGCCAGGCCACCGCCCAGATCGCCGCCCTGCAGCCCGCCTGCGACTTCCTCGGCATCGAAGTCCACCCGCCCGGGGTGGGCGCCCTGCTCCAGCGCATCGACGAAGCCGGCCTGACCAATCTGCGCCTGATCCAGCACGACGCAGTGGCCGTGTTGGAGCACATGCTGGCCCCGGCCTCACTCGCTGCGGTGCATGTGTTCTTCCCCGACCCGTGGCACAAGACCAAGCACCACAAGCGCCGCCTGATCCAGGCGCCCTTCGTGGCCTTGTTGGCCACCCGCCTGCAGCCTGGTGGCCGCCTGCATTGCGCCACCGACTGGCAACCCTATGCCGAACAGATGCTCGAGGTGTTGTCAGCCGAGCCCGCGCTGCTCAACAGCCAGGCGGCCTACGCTCCGCGCCCCGACTACCGCCCCTTGACCAAGTTCGAGCAGCGTGGCCTCAAGCTCGGCCACGGCGTGTGGGACCTGGTGTTCACGCGCCGTTGACGGCGCTCGCGCTGCGGTAGGGTTCTTCGAAATCGAGGAAATCACGCTCTGCCAGGGCATCGGCAACCCAAGCACTGACACCCGGCGTGGCCCACACCCGGTCGGCGTAGGCCTGGGCCGGGGCCGAGAGTGGCAAGGCGTAGCAGCGAGCGCGGGCCACGACCGGCGCGAAGTAGGCATCGGCGGCACAGAACTCACCGAACAGGAAGGGCCCGCCGTGGGCCTGCAACTGTGCCTGCCACATCGCGTCGATGCGCTGCAGGTCTCGGCGCACGCCGGCTTGCTCGGCCCAAACCCGCACGCCGACCTGCGGCAAGCTGGCCTCGATGTTCATCGGGCAGTGGCTGCGCAGTGCGCCAAAGCCGGCATGCATCTCGGCGCACAGGCTGCGGGCCCGGGCCCGCGCCTTGGGCTCGCGCGGCCACACGGCCAGTGAAGGGTGCAGGTCGGCCACGGCCTCGGCGATCGCCAGGGTGTCCCAGACGGCAAAGCCGTCGATGAGCAACACGGGCACGTGACCAGCCGGGGTGTGCTGCGCCAATGCCCGGTAAAAGCTCGAGCCGGGGGTGAAGTCGAAGCGCAACTTGATCTCGTCGAAGGCGATATCGAACTGACGCATCAAGACCCAAGGTCGCATCGACCAGGACGAGTAGTTCTTGTTGCCGATCACCAGTTGCAGCATCTGCAGCCTCCATCTTGCGGGCCTGTGATGCTAGCCGCGCGCCGACCGCCGGCCATGCAAGTTGCTGATCGTGGCTATGCGTGCCAGTCGACCCAGCCAGCGTAGGAAGAAAGCAGGATCAAGCCGCCAAAGACGATGCGGTACCACGCAAAGACAGTGAAGTCGTGGCTCGAGATATAGCGGATCAGCCAGCGGATGCACAGCCAGGCGCTGAAGAAGGCGAACAGCGTGCCGACCGCAAACATCGGCAGGTCGCCCGCCGACAACAGGGCGCGGTCTTTCCAGACCGAGTAGGCGCCAGCGCCGATCAAGGTCGGAATGGCCAGGTAGAAGCTGAATTCGGTGGCCGCCTTGCGCGAAAAGCCGAACACCATGGCGCCGATGATGGTGGCGCCCGATCGGCTCGTGCCGGGGATCAATGCCAGGCACTGGACCAGGCCGACCTTGAGCGCGTCGAGCGCCGTCATGTCGTCCACCCCCTCCACCCGCGCCTGGCGCTGGCCCTGCAGGTCCATCGCGCCGTAAGCCGCACGGTGGCGCTTCTCGACCCACAGAATGATCACGCCGCCGACCACAAAGGCCAGCGCCACCGGCACCGGGTGGAACAGGTGGGCCTTGATGGCGCTGCCCAGGGCCAGGCCGAACACGACCGCTGGCATGAAGGCAATCAGCACATTGCGCGCAAAGCGCTGGGCCTGGGGCTCCGACCTCAACCCGGCCACCGTGCGCAGCAGGCGCTGGCGGTACTCCCAGATCACCGCCAGCATGGCGCCGGTCTGGATCGCCACCTCGAAGACCTTGACGCTGGCGCCCTGGAACTTGAGCAACGAAGCGGTCAGGATCAGATGGCCCGTCGACGAGATCGGCAGGAACTCGGTCAGGCCCTCGACAACGCCCATCACCGCGGCCTTGGCCAACACCTCCCACTCCACGGCAACTCCTGTTGTTTTGGTTTGCAGCCGCTTCGCGCAGCAGGGCGCGCGATGATAGCGGCGACTGTGCCTACTTCGCGGGTGTGAACTTGAGGTCGATGCCGCGCGCGGTGACAACGATGTCGGCCGCCGTGATGCCCAGGGTCTGGATCAGCTTGAGCCGCTCGGCATCGACACGGTAGATCGCGAAGTCGTCGAGCAGGCGCTCGGCCAGCAACGAGCCGATGCGGGCTGCCGACGGCGAGAGCGGGCCGCTGCCCAGCTCCAGGCGTGTCTCCTGCACGCGCACCTGGGCCAGGCGCACGCTGCCGTCACTGGGCTCGTAGCGCAGCGCGTAGTCGAGCGACAGGCTGCCGCGCACGCTGCGGCCCGACAGGCGCTCGGTGGCGCTGAGGTCGAGGTCGGTGGCGACCCGGTTGCGCTCGGGCAAGAGCCGAAGCACGGGCCGTGCGATGGTCAGATCCACCACCTCGAGCAGGCGCTGTTGGCGCGGGAACTGGCGCTCAAATTGGGTCTGCAGTTGTTCAAGCGACAGACTGACATTGCGCGGGCCGCCAAACCCAGCACAACCCGCCAGCCAAAGCGGCACCAGCAAGCAGGCGGCCAAGAAGGTGGGGCGACAACGCTCAAGCATGGCGGCGATTCTAGGAGCCGGCCCCAATTGACCACCCCGCACCGTGTGACCTACATTACTGACCAGCCAGTCATTAACATGAGCGCACTCGCCAAGACCACAGCCGCCGCCACCCTGCCGCGCCAACGGCGCAAGGATGCGCGCCCGCAAGAGTTGCTCGAGGCTGCGCTCGCCCTGTTCGTCGAAAAGGGCTTTGCGGCCACGCGGGCCGAGGAAGTGGCCCTGCGGGCGGGTGTGTCCAAGGGCACGCTCTACCTCTACTACCCAAGCAAGGAAGAGTTGCTCAAGGCGGTGATTGCGCACTACCTGTCGTCGCGCATCGCCGCCACCACTGAGCAAGTACGCGTCATCCAGGGGCCGATGGCGCCGGTGCTGCGCGAGATGCTGGTCGCGTGGTGGCAGCAGACCTACGCCGGCCCGGGCTCCGGCACCTTCAAACTGATCATTTCAGAGGTGCGCAACTTCCCCGAAATCGGCGAGTTCTATGTGCGCGAAGTCGTCGAGCCGGGCCATGCCCTGGTGCGCACCATCCTTGAGCGTGGCATCGCCAGCGGTGAGTTCCGCGCCGTTGATGTCGAGAGCGCGGTGCATTCGCTGCTGTTGCCGATGATCATGCTGTGCACCCACAAGCATGCCCTGGGCGCCTGCACCCAGCACACAATCGATGCCAACAAGTTCATCGCTGAGCATGTCGACCTGGTGCTGCGCGGGCTCCTGCCCTCGATGCCGCAGGCCAAGCCGTCGCGACGACCCATAAAATCAGCCTGACTCCTACACCGCACCCATGAACATCGAGCAAGCCCGCTTCAACATGATCGAGCAGCAGATCCGCCCCTGGGAGGTGCTCGACCAAGGCGTGCTCTCGCTGCTGGCGGTCGTCAAACGCGAAGACTTCGTGCCACCGGGGTGTCGCACCCTGGCCTTCTTCGACACCGAGGTGCCTCTGCCCGACGGCCAGGTGATGCTGGCGCCGAAGGTGGAGGCCCGGCTGCTGCAGGCAGTTCACGTGGCGCGGCATGAACGCGTGCTGGAAATCGGTGCGGGCTCGGGCCACATGGCCGCGCTGCTGGCACACAAGGCCCAGCAGGTCGTCAGCCTCGAGATCCGACCGGCCTTGGTGGCGATGGCAGCGGCCAATTTGCGCCATGCCGGCATCGCCAACGCCAGCGTGCGCGAGGCCGATGGGTCGTACGGGCTGCCCAGCGAAGGCCCCTTCGATGTCATCGTGCTGTCGGGTTCGGTGGCCGCGGTGCCGCAAGCCTTGCTCGATCAGCTAAAGCCCGGCGGCCGCCTGGTGGCCATCGTCGGCCAGGAGCCCGTGATGCAGGCCACGCTGGTCACCCGCGTCGCCGCCTCGCAGTTCAAGCATGAAGAGTTGTTCGACACCCTCGCCCCACGCTTGCAGGGCTTTGCTGAACCCGCGCCCTTCCGTTTCTGATGCCGGGCCTGCAATTGACGCGCCGTATCCGTCCGCCTGTCGCAAGCCAGCAGTGCCAGCGGGCGGTTTCGGCTACAACGCGCAACAGCCCACTTGCACCCCAGAACATGAATCCCGTAGGAACCACCATGCCCCATCTGCGCCACTTGTTGTTGGCCCCCTTGCTCCTGGCCACTGCATCCGGTGCCTGGTCCCAGAGCCTGCAAGAGATCTACGAGGCGGCACGGACTTACGACGCGGCCTACCTGGCAGCACGGGCCCAGGCCGATTCAGCGCAGTACCGCACTGAACAAAGCTACGCCTTGCGCCGGCCCAGTGCCAGCGCCACCGGCAGTGTCGCGCGCACGGAGACCAACCCGCCGTCGAGTACCTTCAACCCGAACGGTGACCGGGTCGGCACGACCCTGAGCGCGCTGACCCTCAACGGGCGCCAGCCTCTGTTCAATCGGGCCAACGACGCCAGCATCAGCCAAGCCGAGAAGGCGCTCGAAGTTGCCCAGGCCGACCTGCAGACCGCCGAGCACGAACTGATTGTGCGCACGGCGCAGACCTACTTCGACGTGCTGGTGGCCCAAGACAGCCTGGCTGCGGCGCAGGCCAACAAGAAGGCGGTTAGCGAGCAGTTGGCCTCGGCCAAGCGCAACTTCGAGGTTGGCACGGCCACCATCACCGACACGCGTGAAGCCCAAGCCCGCTTCGACCTCGCCACTGCAACCGAAATCGTGGCCGAGAACGACCTGCGCACCAAGCGCATCGCGCTCGACCAACTGGTTGGCAGCGTCAACGTGACGCCCAAGGCGCTGGCCGTGCCGATCACGCTGCCGGCCTTGGCACCCGCCGTCGTCGACGAATGGGTCGGCCCGGCGCAAACCAGCCACCCCGCGGTGCGGCGCGCCGAGCAGGGCCTGGCCATCGCCCAGCTCGAAACCCAGAAGGCCCGCGCCGGCCACCTGCCCACGGTCGACGCGGTCGCCAGCCTGGGCGCCAACCATCTCAGCGGCAGCGGCACAGTGGGCACGACCTCGACCGCCAGCATTGGCGTGCAGGTGGCGGTGCCGCTGTTCGCGGGCTATGCGGTGCAGAACCGCATCAAGGAAACCCTGGCGCTGGAGCAGCGTTCGCGCAGCGACGTCGACGCCGCGCGCCGCGGCGTGGCGCAGTCCACCCGCGTGGCCTACTTTGGCTACCAATCGGGCCAGGCCCAGGTCAAGGCGCTCGAAGCAGCCGAGTCCTCGAGCAAGCTTGCGCTCGAAGCCACCCAGCTCGGCTACCGCGTCGGCGTGCGCGTCAACCTCGATGTGCTGAACTCGCAGCGCGAGTTGTTCACGACCCAGCGCGATCTGTCCAAGGCGCGCTACGACGTCCTGCTCGCAGGCCTGCGTCTGCGCCAGGCCTCGGGCACCCTGCAGGCCGCCGACCTCAACGCAGTGAACACCCTGCTGTCGAAGTAAAGCTCGGTAAACGCGGGCGCCGCGATCAACGCGGCGCGGCCCGCTGCCGTTAGGCTCTGCAGCACAGCAGGAGCCTGGTCATGAATCTCCCCGCAAGCACCCAGGCCGCCATTGCGGCCCACCGCTTCGGCCTCGGCGAAGCGCAGCTCGACGCAAGTGCCGGCCGCGATGCGCGTGACTGGCTGGCGCGCCAGATCGGGCCCGCCATGCCTCAGCTCAGCAGCCTGGCCGGCGAAACCCTGCCCAGCGCCGCCGACGGGCTGCGCCGCCACGCCGAATTTGTGCAGCAGCGGCGCCAGCGCCGCGAGGCCGCTGCCATGGCCGCGGCGCCCGGCATGGGTGACAGCGCCCAGACCACGACCGAGCAGCAGTTCGGCGATCACTTCCGCCAACTGGTGCTGGCCGACACCCGGGCCCGCCTGTCGACCGCTGCACTCACCGATCGCCCGTTTGCCGAGCGCCTGGCCCTGTTCTGGGCCAACCACTTCACGGTCTCGATGGCCAAGGCCAGCACGCGCGGCCTGGTCGGTGCGTTTGAGCGCGAAGCCATCCGGCCGCACATCGCCGGCCGCTTCGAAGACCTGCTGCGCGCCGCCGTGACGCACCCGGCCATGCTGCGCTACCTCGACAACGATCAGTCGGCTGGGCCGAACTCGGCCGTGGTTCGCCGCCTCGCGCAGCGCGCCCAACGCGCCAACGACGGGCACGCGCCGCGCGTGACGGGCCTGAACGAAAACCTCGCCCGCGAAGTGATGGAGCTGCACACGCTGGGCGCCGCAGCGGCGCGCGCCGGGATCTATACGCAGACCGATGTGACGGCCTTCGCAGCGGTGTTGACCGGCTGGCGCGTGCCGGCCGTGGCCACCATGACGCCACCCGACGGCGCGCTGAGTGCGCCGCGCACGCCCACGGCAAGCGACGCCAGCCCGACCCGGTTCGAGCCCGCCTGGCACGAGCCGGGCGACAAACTTGTGCTCGGCAAGCGCTACCGCGAGGGCGCGCCTGCCCTGGGCGAAGTGCTGCACGATCTCGCCCAGCATCCCGCCACGGCCCAGTTCATTGCCACCAAGTTGGCGCGCCACTTCGTGGCCGACGAGCCCCCGCCGGCGTTGGTCGAAAGACTGGCCCAGACCTTCCTGCGCAGCCAGGGTGACTTGACCCAGGTCTACCGCAGCCTGATCGATTCGCCCGAGGCCTGGCAAGCGGCGCCGGCCAAGCTCAAGAGTCCCGAGGAAATGGTGCTGTCGTGCGTGCGCGTGCTGGGTCTGGGCAAGCTGGCCTTCCAGCGCCAACCCGACGCCGGCATCAGCACCCTGGGGCAACGCGTGCAGGCCGCACCCTCGCCCGCCGGCTGGCCCGACACCGCCGAAGAGTGGCTCGGCCCCGACGCCGTGTGGAAGCGCGTCGAGTGGATCACCCGCCTGGCCGACCGTGTCGGCGGCCAGTTCGATGCCCGCGCCCTGGCCCAGGCCAGGCTGGGCCCGCTGCTGCGCGTGGGCACGGCGCGCCAGATCGAACGCGCCGCCGACGCGCCGCAGGCCCTGGCCCTGCTGCTGCTGGCGCCCGAATTCCAACGCCGATGAGGTGGACCACCCCCGAAGCGGCTTCGCCGCCTCCCCCTCAAGGGGGCACGCCAGCGGACCGGCAGAGCCGGATCCGCGGCGTTCGCTGGGAAACGCCGTCAGCGCGATCGCATGCACATGCGCATCACGCAATGAAGGAGATGACATGCTGACCACCAACCGTCGCCAATGGCTGCTCGGCGCTGCTGCGCTTGCGTCTCCGCTCTCCCTGGCGCTGGCCGCCACGGCGCCGAACGCGCGCCCTGACGATGCGCGCTTCGTCTTCGTGCTGCTGCGCGGCGGCCTCGACGGCCTGGCCGCCGTGCCGGCCATCGGCGACCCGGATTTCGCGGCGGCGCGCGGCCCCTTGGCCCAGTTCGGCGCGCCGCCGCTGGCCCTGGAGGGCAGCGCCTTCGCGCTGCACCCGGCCTTGGCGGGCCTGCATGGCCTGTACCGCAGCGGTGAGTTGGCGGTGGTGCACGCCACCGGCCTGCCCTACCGCGACCGCTCCCACTTCGATGCCCAGCAAGTGCTCGAGTCTGGCGGCAGCCGGCCCTACGAACTGGCCACCGGCTGGCTCGGCCGTGCCCTGGCCGCATCAGGCAACCGCAGCGGCCTGGCCCTCACCACTGCCGTGCCCTTGGTGCTGCGCGGCAGCGAGCGCATCGACACCTGGGCGCCGTCGGCCCTGCCCGAGCCCACGCCCGACCTGTTGGCGCGCCTCGAGTTCCTGTACGCCGGTGATACCGCGCTGGCCCAGGCCCTGGCCCGCGCCAAAGCCCTGCGCGAGCAGCCCGGCATGAATGACAGTGCCGGCCTCGGCGCGGGCCGCAACGCCGCCGTGACCCTGGCGCGCAAGGCCGGCGAGATGCTCGCTGCCGCCCAAGGCCCGCGCGTGGCGGTGCTCGAGATGGGCGGCTGGGACAGCCATGCCAATCAAGCCGCACCCGGCGGAGCCCTGGCCAACAACTTGCGCACCCTCGATGCCGCCCTGAGCGCCCTGCGCGAGTCGCTCAGCGGCGCAGCATGGGGCCGCAGCGTGGTGGTGGTGGCCACCGAGTTCGGCCGCGAGGTGGCCGTCAACGGCACCCAGGGAACCGACCACGGCACCGGCGGCGCCGCGTTTGTTCTCGGCGGCGCCGTGCTGGGCGGCCGCGTGATCACCGACTGGCCGGGCCTGGCCAAGGCACAACGCTTCGAAGGCCGTGACCTGCGCATCACCACCGACCTGCGCGGCGTGCTCAAGGGGGTGCTGGGTGACCACATGCGGGTGACCAAGGCAGTGATCGAGCAGAGCGTGTTCCCGGCCTCGGCGTCGGTGCCGGCGCTGGCTTTGCTGCGCGCCTGATGCTTCCTTCGCGCTCAATCGCGGAGGAACGAGTCGCTGTTTGCTGCCCGTTGCGGGTTCGTTGCTTTGATGTTTGGCGCGTGCCTGCAATGGTGCGAGCCGCGAACGCGGGGTAGCCGCTTGCGCTCATGTCCCCCGGGCTGGGCTTCGCCCCGCCCTCCTCCTTTACTTCGCTACAGCGGCCACCCCACGCTCGCGGCCCACCACCCCAGGTGGCGTGCGAGCGAGGGGCACGCCATCTTTGGTGGGGGATCGGGCCGCTGGGGCACCCTGCGCAGCGAAGTAAAGGACGAGGCGAAGCCGGGGGACTTGAGTGGAGCAGGGTGCCCCAGTGGCCCGATCTCGCGCCGATGCGGGCACGAATGCCCCAGCAAAGGTCGCGAACCCGCAAGACGGCCGAAGGGCGCAGTTCTAGACCGAGTCCCGCCCGGTCAAGAGCATCGCAATGCGCTGCGCCATGCGCTCCGTGGCACCGCGGTGATTGCCGGCAAAGGCCAGGGCGGCCTCGACCCACTCGTTGCGCCGCGAATCGTTGGCCAAAGCCACGGCCCGGCGCACGGCGTGGTGCAGATCCGTCATGCGCACCGCCGCACCCGCCTCGATGGCCAGCAGGGCCGCGTCTTCGAAGTTGAAGGTGTGGGGCCCGATCACCAGCGGGCAGCCGCAGGCCGCGGCCTCGATCAGGTTCTGACCGCCGAATGGCGCGAAGCTGCCGCCGAGCAAAGCCACGTCGGCCGTGCCGTAGTACAGCGGCATCTCGGCCATCGAATCGCCGAGCCACACGTCGGCGCTGTCGGCGCCGGGCGGGGGCGTGTCGGCCCAGGTGCTGCGGCGGCGCAGCGAGAAGCCATTGCGCTCGACGAGCGCCGCAACCTCGTCGAAGCGTTGCGGGTGGCGCGGCACGATCACCAACAACGGGCGCGGCTCGACCAGTGCGCGCCAGGCGTCGAGCAAGAGCTGCTCCTCGCCTTCCCGGCTCACGGCCATCAGCACCACTGGTCGCGGCAGCGCCTGGCGCCACTGGTGGCCGCGCGCCAGCAGCTTGGCGGGCGGGGTGATGTCGAACTTGGTGTTGCCGCAGACCTCAACGCGGCGCGCACCGGACTCGCGCAAGCGCTGGGCATCGCGCGCCGTCTGTGCCAGCACGCGGCTGAACGCCGCCAGGGCGGGGTGAAGCAGAACCGCCAAGCGCCGGCCCTTGCGCTGGCTCTTGGCTGACAAGCGCGCATTCGCCAGCACCATCGGCACCTGCGCTATTTGCGCGGCCTGCATCAGGTTGGGCCAGACCTCGGTCTCCATGATCACGCCCACCGCCGGACGGTAGCGCTTGAGAAAGCGCCGCACGGCGCCAGGCGTGTCGTAGGGAAACCAGGCCTGGTCGTCTTCAGGCTGCAGCAGCTCGCGCCCGGCAGCCACGCCGGTGGCCGTGCTGCAGGTCAGCAACAAGCGCATCTGCGGCAGCTCGATGCGCAGAGCCCGCACCAGCGGCGCCGCCGCCAGCGTCTCACCCAGCGAGACCGCATGCACCCACACCACGCCGCCTTGCCCCCGCCGCGGCGGCAATGCGTAGCGCCCCAAGCGCTCGCGCAGGCGCTTGCGGTAGGCCGGTTCGGCCGCGCCACGCCACCACAGCCGCGCCAAGTACACCGGCGTGAGCAGCCACAGCGCCAGCGAATAGAGCCAGCGAGCGAGCACAGACAGCATCAATGTGCTGCGGCGGCGATCTTGGCGTCGGGCTTGACCGACCGCAACGCGGCCATCATCACAGCCTCGATGCGCTTGAGCGCCGCCGCCGTGTGGCCTTCGAAGCGCAGCACGATCACCGGCGTGGTGTTGGAGCCGCGGATCAGGCCGAAGCCGTCGGGCCAGTCGATGCGCAAGCCGTCGATGGTGTTGACCTCGGCGCCCTCGAAAGCCAGGCGCCCATCGGCCAGGCGGGCCTGCAGCTCGGCCACCAGGCGATGGTGCTCGCCCTCGGCGCAGGCCACGTTCAGCTCCGGCGTGTTGAAGCTATGGGGCAGCGCATTCAGCACCGCGCTGGGGTTCTTGCTGCGCGACAGGATCTCGAGCAGGCGCGCGGCGCAGTAGGTGGCGTCGTCGAAGCCGTACCAGCGCTCGCCAAAGAAGATGTGGCCGCTCATCTCGCCGGCGATCGGCGCCTTGATCTCGGCCATCTTGGCCTTGATGAGAGAGTGCCCCGTCTTGTAGATCATCGGCACGCCGCCCGCCGCACGAATGGCCGGGGCCAGACGCTGCGAACTCTTCACGTCGTAGATCACCGTGGCGCCGGGGTTGCGTGACAGCACATCGGCGGCCAGCAGCATCAGCTGGCGGTCGGGGTAGATGATCTGACCGTCCTTGGTGACCACGCCCAGGCGGTCGCCGTCGCCGTCGAAGGCCAGGCCGATTTCGGCGTCGGTGGTCTTCACGCGCTGGATCAGCTCGGCCAAGTTCTCGGGCTTGCTCGGGTCGGGGTGGTGGTTCGGGAAGTCGCCGTCGACTTCGGAGTACATCTCGTCGACCTGGCAGCCCAGGGCGCGAAGAATGCCGGGCGCCGAGGCCCCAGGAATCCCATTGCCCGAGTCGACCACGATCTTCATCGTGCGCGCCAGCTTGGCGTCGCTGGTGATCCGGTGGCTGTACTCGGCGCCGATGTCCATCTTGGCCGTTCGGCCCCGGGCCCGGGTATAGCGCTCCATCTCGATGCGCTGGCGCAGGCGCTGGATGTCGTCGCCATAGATCGCGCGCCCGGCCAGCACCATCTTGAAGCCGTTGTAGTCCTTCGGGTTGTGGCTGCCGGTGACCTGGATGCCCGAGCGGCAACCGTGCTTGCCGCGTGTCGCCGCCACGTAGTAGAGCATCGGTGTCGTCACCGGCCCGAGATCAACCACGTCCAGGCCGGTCGAAGCCAGGCCGCGTGCCAGGGCAGCCACCAGGCCGGGGCCTGACAGGCGCCCGTCGCGGCCGACGGCAATGGCCTTTTCACCCGCCAGCAACGCCTCAGAACCGAAGGCCCGGCCTAGGTGCTCGGCAAAGGTATCGTCGATGGTCTGGCCTACGACACCGCGAATGTCGTAGGCCTTGAAGATGGACGCAGCTGTTTTCATCGTGGGGATCCCCTGGGTTGCCACGATTGTAGGCAGCCCATCGGCTGCCAAGACCTGCCGCCGCGGCCAGCGGACTACACCAGGTCTGCGGCCTGGGTGTCGAGCTGGTACAGCCCCACGTTGTGGGACTTGGCGCTGCGCTTGGCCAGGGCGGCAGCGCTGGCCACGTCTTCGGCGCGCAGGCCGTCGGCCACCGGAATGCGGATGGCGCCGATCGACAGCGTCGACAGGGGGTGGAAGCGCATGTCGCCATGGCGATCCTCCGCTGTCACGCCACCGGCGCCGCGAGCTTCTTCGTCGTAGAGATCGAGCGCCAGGCGATTGAAGTCTTCCACGATCCGCGTGCAGCGACGCTCCCAGTCTTCGCTCTGAAACAAGACCACGAAGTCAACGCCGCCCACGTGACCGACGAAGTCGTGGCGGGCATCCGCATGGGCCCCAAAACACCGCGCCACCAACAGAATCATCTCGTCTCCGCGCCAGTAACCGTATTGGTCGTTGTACGGCTTGAAGTGGTTGAGATCGCCGTAGCAGGCGACGAACTGGCGCCGCCCGACCAGCAGGCGGTCGATGTGCTGCGTGATGGGTATGTTGCCGGGCAGCAGGGTCAGTGGGTTGGCGTGCCGGGCAGCCTCGATGCGCGCTTCGGTCACGACGCGCACCAACTGTTCACTGCTGCCCAGGCCGCGGTACTCCCCCGCCTCGGTGATGATGAAGCCTTCGGTCAGGTAGCGCTGATCCTCGCGTGTCAGCACAGCCGTCAGCGTATCGATGTTGCTGTCGAGCTCGACCAGCAACGGTGTCAGGTTGGCGAACAGGGTGCAGGGGCGGCGGCCGTGCAGCTCCTTGAAATAGGGCCTGGCGTAGCGATCGACGAAGCCCTGACGCCCCACCAAGCCCACGGGGCGCGCACCGTCCACCACCGCGATGGCGCGCAGGGCCTCGTTCGCGGCAAACAGGTCGGCCAGCGCCTGGTTGGTCGTGTTCGAAGGCACGGCCGGCACCTCGTCCAGCAGAGTCGCCGCCGTGGCGCGCGTCTGCGCCGCGCGTCGGCGTTCCGGGAACACAGCCAGCAATTTGTCCTTGATAACCGCTGCCGCGGCGGCCGGCAGCAGCTCGCAAGGTGCCTCAGCAGGGCGGCCCAGGAACCAACCCTGACCGAACTTGATGCCTAGGTCGCGAACCAGACGCAGCTCATCGGCTGTCTCGATGCCTTCGGCCACGAGTTGTGAGCCCAAGGTTGTCGAGATCTGCTGCAGGGCCCGGAGGGTCTGCAGCTTCTCGGGATGCGTGGCCAGGTCCTTGGTGAAGTACTTGTCGATCTTGACGATCTCGGGCGAGAGTTCGGACCACAGACGCAGGCTGGAACGCCCGTCACCAAAATCGTCCAGCGCAATCGAAGCACCGTGGCGGCGCAAGCGCCGGGCCGCAGCGGCGAGCGATTCGTAGTCGTCGATGCGCTCATGCTCTGTCAACTCGATGACCACCGACATCGGCGCCAAACCGATGCGTTGCGTCAGCGTCAGGATCGACTCCAGATCACGCTGCGCCAGCGCCGTGACCAACGCCCGCGCACTCAGATTGAGGAACAACTTGCCACGGCCGCCGCTCTCGCCCCAGGCCGCGACGGCCAGTCGCACACATTCAATCTCCAGGTCGATCTCAACGCCTTCCACGCGCGCCGCCGCAAACAGCTCGTCGGGCGTTTGCCAGCCACAGTCGCTGGGCATGCGTATCAGCGCCTCATGGCCGTACAGGCTTCCATCACCCAACAGCACGATGGGCTGAAAGTGCGGCCGCAAAAGGTGCGCCCGGATCAGGTCGCGCACCTTGGGCAGCTCGTGGCCAGCAGTACCGAAGCGGCTGGCGACGAAGTCGCTCCGCTTGACCCTTACAACATTGCTCATGGGGTTCACTCGCCGCGCGTGCGGCATCCATTCAGTCGCATGTGAGTGAGGCTAAGGCCCAGCGCCGCCGTCGCGGCGATCCCAGCTGCCGTGCACACAACGGCAGCACATAAAAGTGCACAAAATTCGATGACAGTTTTTTGACAGTCGTTGCAAGGCGCGACGAAGTCGGCCAGCGCGCGGGGCACAGGTCCGAAAACGGCGATGTCGGTGCGGCGCCGCGCCTAAGATGCGGCCATGACGCTGGAACCCGACGCCGCCTACCGCGTACTCGAATCGCACGACGCCCGCTTCGACGGCCGCCTGTTCGTCGGCGTCACCTCCACCGGCATCTACTGCCGGCCGGTGTGCCGGGTGCGCCTGCCGCAGCGCAAGAACTGCCGCTTCTTCGCCAATGCCGCCAGCGCCGAGCAGGGCGGCTTTCGGCCCTGCCTGCGTTGCCGGCCGGAGCAGGCGCCGGGCCTGTCGCTCACCGACTCGCCCACCGTACTGGCCCAGCATGCGGCGCGCCTGCTGAACCAGGCCGCGCATGACGGCGCTGAAGTGGCGCTGCCCGAGATCGCTGCGTGCCTGGGCGTCACCGACCGCCACCTGCGCCGCATCTTCCTGGCCGCCCATGGCGTCACGCCCATCGACTACCTGACCACGCAGCGCCTGCTGCTGGCCAAGCAGCTGCTCACCGACACCGCGCTCAGCGTCACGCAGGTGGCGCTGAGCGCAGGCTTCGGCAGCCAGCGCCGCTTCAACGCGGCGTTCGCCGAGCGTTACCGGCTCAGCCCCACGGGCTTGCGCCGCACGCAGCGCAGCACGAACGCCATGGCACCGCGCGACGCCGTGGTGGGGCCCGCACTCCGGCTGGCCTACCGGCCACCGTATGACATCGCCGGTGTGATCGGCTTCTTCGCTGCGCGTGCGGTTCCCGGCGTCGAGGCGGTGGACAGTGCCGCGTGCAGCCTGCGGCGCACCCTGGCCTTCACGCACCAGGGCCAGGCCTGCACGGGTTGGCTGGCGCTGCGCTTTCTGGCCGAGCGGCACGAGATCGAAGCCGTCGTCTCGCCCTCGCTGGCGCCCGCCTTGGGCGCCGTGGTCCAGCGCCTGCGCCAGGGCCTGGACCTGGATGCGGACCCGCTGCCCATCGACGCCGCCCTGGCCACCCTGCCCGGCGTGCCGGGCGTGCGCGTGGCCAATGGCTTCGACGGCTTCGAGATCGCGGTGCGCGTGATCCTCGGCCAGCAAGTCACCGTGGCTGCTGCGCGCACCTTGACGCGGCGTTTGGTGGACGCACTCGGCGAGCCCATCGCCACGCCCTTCGCCGACCTGACACGCCTGTTCCCGTCCGCCGACTGCGTCGCACAAGCCACGCCCGACAGCATCGGTCGCCTGGGCATCGTGCGCCAGCGCGTCGGCGCGCTGCAGGCCCTGGCGCGCGAGGTTTGCGCCGGGCGCATCGTGCTCAACCGCGGCGCGCCGCTGGCGGCCACGCTCGACGCCCTGCGTGCCCTGCCTGGCATCGGTGAGTGGACGGTGCAGTTGATCGCGATGCGCGCGCTGGCCTGGCCCGACGCCTTCCCGGCCAGCGACATCGGTGTGATGAATTCCCTCGGCACGCGCGACCTCAAGGCCGTCACCGAGCAATCGCAAGCCTGGCGTCCGTGGCGCTCCTACGCCGTGATGCGCCTGTGGCAATCCCTGGAGGCTGGAACATGATGACAACAACGGCAATCAAGCCAACCCGCCGCTCGACGGTCACTGTGCAACAGGCGTTTGCCGGCGTGCCCTTGGTGGCCCAGGCGATGATCGATTCGCCCATCGGGCCGCTCACCGCTTTGGCCACAGGACGCGGCCTGGCCGGCCTGTGGTTCGACGCCCAACAGCACCACCCGGGCGCGCTCGACGCACCGGTCGATGCGCAGCATCTGCACATCGCGGCGGCACGCGCGTGGCTCGGCGCCTACTGGTCCAAACGCCCGACGCCGCCCCTGGCGCTCGACCCGCAAGGCACGCCCTTCCAGCAGGCCGTGTGGCGCGCGCTGCTGACGATTGCCTGGGGCCGCACCAGCACCTACGGCGAGGTCGCCGCTCAAGCCGGCCGGCCGGGCAGTGCGCGCGCGGCCGGGGCCGCCATTGGCCGCAACCCGCTCAGCATCATCGTGCCCTGCCACCGCGTGATCGGCCGCGACGGCTCGCTCACGGGCTATGCCGGCGGCCTGCACCGTAAAGAGGCGCTGCTTCAACTCGAAGGGGTGCTGCTGACATGAGTGCGCCGCGTGGGGCCTGCCTGTGAAGCCACTGGACATCGGCGAGCTGCTCCTGCTGGCCGCACTGTGGGGCGCCTCCTTCCTCTTCATGCGCCTGGGCGCAGCCGAGTTTGGCCCCGTGGTGCTGTCGGCCTTGCGTGTCGGCCTGGCCACCCTGGTGCTGTTGCCGCTGCTGTTTTGGCGCCGCCAGGCCGGCGTGCTGCGCGCGCACTGGCGCGCCATCGCCGTCGTCGGTGTGGTCAATTCCGCCCTGCCCTTCGTGCTGTTCTCGACCGCCGCACTGGCCATCAATGCCGGGCTGTCGTCGATCTTCAATGCCACGGCGCCGCTGTGGGGCGCCGTGATTGCGTGGCTCTGGCTTGGCGACCGCCTGACACGCGTGCGCGTCGTCGGTCTCGCGCTTGGCTTTGCCGGCGTGCTCTGGCTGGCCTGGGACAGCGCCAGCTTCAAGCCCGGCGAGCACGGCGTTAGCGCGGCGGTGGCGATTGCCGCATGCCTGGGGGCCACCCTTTGCTACGGCTTCGCGGCCAACTACACCAAGCGCAGGCTCAGCGGCGTGGCCTCGCTCGCCGTGGCCACCGGCAGCCAGCTGGCGGCTACCCTGGCGCTGGCGCTGCCGGCGCTGTGGTGGTGGCCGAGCGTCAGGCCCAGCGCCACGGCCTGGGCCAGCGTGGCGGGCCTGGCCGTGCTGTGCACGGCCGTGGCCTACCTGCTCTACTTCCGCCTGATCGACCGGCTCGGCGCGGCGCGCGCCATCACCGTCACCTTCCTGTTGCCCGTCTTCGGGACGTTCTGGGGTGCCCTCTTCCTGGGCGAGCGTCTGACCCCTGCGATGCTCTTGGGCTGCACCGTGATCCTGCTCGGCACCGCGCTGACCACTGGCGCACTGCGCTGGCCTGTGCGACTGCCGACCTGACCCGCCCTGGCCGTCGGCGACACTGCGGTCATGCCCACCGACGCCACCAGCCGCCGCAGCCGCCACGCGCTCTGGCTCGGCCTGGCGCTGATCGTCATCTGGGGCGCCAACTTCAGCGTGCAGAAGGCTGTCTTCGCCTACCTGCAGCCCGGCGGCTTTCTGTTCGTGCGCTACCTGATCATGCCGCTGGCGGCCGCCGCCTTGCTGTGCTGGAGCTTCGGTGTGCGCTGGCCGCGCGTACCGCGCAGCGACCTCTGGGCGATGCTGCGGCTGGGGCTGGCGGGGCACCTGGTGCATGTCGGCCTGGTCACCTACGGCATCCATTGGTCCACCGCGTTCTCGAGTTCGCTGATCCTGGCGTGCGGCCCGGTGTTCACCCTGCTGATCCTGCGCTGGTATGGGTTCGAGCCGCTCAGCCGTGCGCAGGTGGCGGGCGTTGGCGTGGCGGTCGTCGGCGTGCTGGTGTTCCTGTCGGACAAGCTCACCGGCGGTCAGTGGCGCGCCAGCGGCGGCGACCTGGTGCTGCTGTTCGCGGCCTCCTTCTTCTCCTACTACACCGTCGCGGCCAAACCCCTGATCGAGCGCCACGGCGGCGTGGTGGTGATGACTTACGCCGTGCTGCTGGGCAGCGCGCCCGTCGTCGCCGTCAGCCTGCCCGCGGGCCTGGCGGTGGACTGGGCCCAGGTGCCGCTGCTGATCTGGGCCGGCACCCTGTGGGCCGTGCTGGTCTCGGCCTTTCTCGGCTGGCTGGTCTGGGGTTATGTGAATGCCGTGCGCGGCGTGGCGCGCACCGCGCCGCTGATGTACCTGATGCCACCCGTGGCCGGCCTGGTGGCGTGGTGGCTGACGGGCGAGCGTTACACCGCCATCAAGCTCGGCGGCGCCGCCTTGACGCTGGCTGGCGTGGCCCTGGCGCAGTTCGCGTCGGCGCCGCGCGATGCGGTGCGTGAGGCGCCGGCGCCGGTGGATTGACACCCGGGCCGGCGCCAGCGCAAAGCTGGGTTGGGTGGCGAGGCACTGGCAATGCGACCGCCCATGCATGAGGGCATGGACGACGGACTGCAGCTTCGAGGCAGACACCGGACTCACGCATCGAGCCCATCGAGCTGCACTCGGCCAGGAGCGGCGGTTCGTTCTCTACGTCTTGGCCGTTCACTTCAGAACAAGTTGCAGACATCGGAATGCTGGCGCACTGTGAGACGCTGCAGGGCCGATGGAAGATTGACCTCACAGGCGTTGCACACTTAGAACGGGTCATCGTCGACGGGCTTCACCGCGGCGCTGGCTCACCGAAGCGGGCGCTGGGCGACGACGATCAGGTACTCAGCCGGTACGCGGTAGCCCTCGCCTTCGCGATACGACGCAATCGCGTCGATGTAGCGCGATTGCACGCGTTCGCGCACGGCCGCGTCGAAGCGCGACCAGGCCATGGCGACCGGCCCGCCCGCGAAGGCCGCAGCGCAGGCCTCGGCGGCATCCACGTAGTCCAGCACGTCACTGCGCCGGCGCTGCAGGCTGACCTGCAAACCGGCCGAGGCGCAGCGGCGTGCCAGTGCATCGCCCTGCCCGAGGCCGAAGAAGAGCGGGCAGACCTCGCTGCGCACCTCGGCGTCGACGATGCCGAACAGGGGCGCCCAGCCGCAGCGCGCCCGCTCACCCCACACCGCCAGCACGGCGCGGCCACCCGGGCGCAACACGCGCTGCAGTTCCCGCAGCGCGGCCTCGGGGTCGGGCACGTACATCAGCCCCAGCGCGCACAGCGCCAGGTCGAAGCTGGCGTCGGGCAACCTCAGTTGCTCTGCATCCATGCGTTCGAAAGCGGCGTGCCCGAGGTCGAGATCCTGCGCCCGCTGCCGGGACGCCCGCACCATCGCGTCGGCCAGATCGACGCCGAGCACACGGCCGGCTGGCCCCACCGCACGCGCCGCAGCGACCGACACCACGCCGGTGCCGCAGGCGACATCGAGCACGGCCTCGTCGGGCGCCGGTGCGGCCAGGGCCAGCAGCTCGCCCTGGACGCCGGCAAGTGGGCCGTGCCAATGTCGTGCATAGGCCTCCGCAGCCAGGTCCCAGCCGTAGCGCTGGACGCGGCGCTGCAAGCGGGCGTCCGTCAAGCCGGTCACTGGTGTACCTTCGTGCTGCGCACTGCGGGATTCGCCCTTGGGGCGGCCCGGCGGGCTCATGCCCGCGTGACCACGACTTCGAGGTACTCGCTGGGCACGACCAGCGATCCCGGGCCTGCGCGGTTCAGGCTGTTCAACAACTCGGCCAGCTCAGCGGCCAGCGCCTCGGCCTTCTCGGGCGTCTGCGCCGCGAAGGCCTTGTTGACCGGGCCGTACCATGTGCGGAAGACGTCGATGAAGTGGGCTGCCGAGCGGTAGCGGAAGGCGAAGTGCCGCGGTGTGGCCTGCACTGCGGCGGCGGCTTCGCCGAACAGCGCGCGCAGGTGCGCTTCGCTGCCCCACAGCGAGGGCGGCTGCACGCCGGCCGGGGGCGGCACGTAGCGGCCCAGCACCTTGAACATGCGGCCGATCAGGCTGTCGGGCGTCCAGTTGGCCAGGCCGATGCGGCCACCGGGGCACACCACGCGGGCCATCTCGGCGGCAGAGCGGGCGTGGTCGGGCGCGAACATCACGCCGAAGGTCGAGACGACGGCATCGAAGCTGGCATCGGCAAAGGGCAGCGCCTCGACATCGGCAACCTGGAAGATGACGTCCAGCCGCTCGGCGCGCGCGCGCTCGGCACCGCGCTCG
>JANNGJ010000384.1:0-4427 GCA_031403815.1 Burkholderiales bacterium
TGATCGCTGTAGATGGTTTGCGGCGCGCCTTGCCAGCCGGCGACGAGCTGATCGAAAGTGGCCAGCGATATCACCACCGGGTGCAGGAAGGTGCGCGCACCGAGCAGGCGATTCGGGTCGGGTGCCGCGGAACGCATCAGCAGGGCCGGCGAGTTGATCGCGCCGCCGGCGAGCACATAGTGACGCGCAACGATGCGAGTGGCGCGCGCGTCGGCAGCGATGGCGCCGTTGGGCCGCACGGCGGAGCAGTGCAGGGCCGCGACGCGGCCGGCCTGCAGCTCGAAACGATCGGCGCGTGTTTCGACGAGCAGGGTGGCGCCGCGCTCGAGCGCCGCGGGAATCGTCGTCACCAGCATCGACTGCTTGGCATTGGTGGGGCAGCCCAGGCCGCAAGAGCCGAGGTTCCAGCAACCCTTGACGTTGCGCTGGATCGCGGCCGCCGCGATGCCAAGCTTGAGTGCGCCGCGGCGCAGCAGATCGTTGTTCTCGTTCGGCGGCGACAGCCACGGGCCGATGTTGAGGCGCTGCTCGGCCTGATAGAACCAGGTCGACATCGCGTCGTCGCTCAGCTCAGTCAGGCCGAAGTGCTCGCGCCAGTAGGCCAGCGTCGGGGACGGCGTGCGGAACGAGCTGGTCCAGTTGACCGTGGTCGAGCCGCCGACACAGCGGCCCTGCAGGATGTTGATGGCCTTGTCGGCCGTCTTGCGGGCGGCGCTTTCCTGGTACAGGCTGGGGTAAGCCTCGCTCTCAAGCTGGCGAAAGTCACTGCTCGATTTGAGCGGGCCTTCTTCGACGATCACGATCTTCAGGCCGGCGGCGCTGAGCAGCTCGGCCGTGATGCCGGCGCCGGCGCCGCTGCCGACGATGGCAACGTCGCACTCGATGGTGGCCGGCGCCGCGGCGCGCGCGCCGCCGAAGACGCGCCATCCGCGGGCCAGGCCGTCGGCGATCGGGTCGGGGATGCGCGGTATCGTCATCGGGGGAGGCTCATTCGTTCTTTGTTGGGCCGGGGTAGCCGAGTTGCGCCCAGGTGGCGCTGTCGGCAAAGTAGGCAGCGTGCGTCAGATCGCGCAGCGCGTGGTAGGCCTGCTGGCGCAAGACCAGGCGCGAGCTGCGCATGGTCTGCAAGGCTGCCAGGATCTGCGCCACGTCGGCGCGCGCCCAATCCGTTGCCAAGCGGGCCAGCGCCACGCGGCCGGCTGGCAGGGCCAGCAGCGCGAGCAGGTCGCCAACTTCGCGCTGCGTAGCCGGCGGCATGGCGCGCAGGGTGGCATCCATGCGCGCAAGGTGCGAGGCGATCGCGACCTGCTGCGGGCCGGCCTCGGCGGGCAGGCTGCCATCGAGCACGGCGCGGGCGACGGCGCCGAACACGCGGCGGCCCGTTTCAGTGAGGCGGCCGTCGCGCCAGGCCGGCTCGTAGAACAGCGCCGCCCCGCCACCGATCAGCGCCAGCGTCGCGCCACCGGCGACACCCAATTTGAGCAGAGTCCGACGTTGCATCGAATCAAGTGTTGCATCATTGCGCGACAACCCGTTAGGGATCGTCAACTAACCGCGGTCCAGGCAAACCCCCGATGAACAAGCGCGGCGAATTGATCCTGCAACACCTTGAAGCGGTGCGTGCGGAGCGCATGGCCAGGGCATCAGACACGAGTTTGGCCACTCGGGTTTGGCAGGTCAAGCGCTATCAGCAGGCACGATTCGCGATGACATACGCTGATCTTCTGGCGACGCCGCGCTATGCCGGCGCTGCCAGCTTCTTTCTGGATGATTTGTATGGCCCGGGCGACTTCGCGCAGCGGGATGGTCAGTTCGAGCGCATCGTGCCGGGTCTGACTCGGCTGTTTCCCGCCGAGGTGGTTGCGACGGTGGAAGCACTCACTGCATTGCATGCGCTGTCAGAGCGGCTCGATACTGAAATGGCTCGTCACGTCAACAGCGAAGCCGTGACGCCATCGACCTATAGGGCTGCCTGGCGCCTCGTCGGGCAGCCGGCCGCCCCACAACGGCAGTTGGACCTGATGCTGGAGGTTGGGCAGGCACTAGATGTTCACACCCGTCGGTCTTTGTTGTGGCACAGCCTGCGCGCCATGCGGGCGCCTGCGCGGGCCGCAGGGCTGGGCGCGTTGCAGGCATTCCTTGAGAGGGGGTTTGAGACCTTTCGCGGCTTGCGCGGCGCAGCCGAGTTCCTGGCCGAGATTGAGAAGCGAGAACGCGCCGTTTCGGCGAGTTTGTTCGCGACCCAGGGGGCACCCAACGCGCTAGGACAACTACCGTAGCTGGGCTCACGCTTGGCCCTCAGCATCGGGGTATGTCTAGACGACTGACGGAGCCTCCTGATTGAACGCGAAACCTTGGCTTGAGCATTACCCCCCAGCGGTTCCCGCCGAGATTTCTCTCGATGCGCAGACGACATTGGTGGACGTCCTGGAGAGTGCCTTTCGCCGCTACGCACAGCGTGATGCACTTGTCTGTATGGGCACGCGCTTGCGCTTCGTTGACGTGGACCGACGGTCGCAGGATCTCGGCGCCTGGCTGCAGTTCCTGGGGCTTGCAAAGGGCGCCCGGGTTGCTCTGATGATGCCCAACTTGCCGCAGTACACCGTTGCCATAGCGGCGGTGCTGCGGGCTGGGTATGCGGTCGTGAACGTGAACCCGCTTTACACGCCCCGCGAGCTGGAGCACCAGCTGGTCGACTCCGGCGCGGAGGTCATCGTGGTGCTGGAGAACTTTGCCGGCACCTTGGAGGAGGTGATCGACCGTACAGCGGTACGGCACGTCGTGCTGGTGACGATGGGAGATCTGCTCGGCTTCTGGAAAGGACGGTTGATCACGTTTGCGGTACGTCATTTGCGCAGACTTGTGCCTGAATTCCGGCTGCCGCGAGATGGCGGGCGCACCGTCACGAGCTTCCGTGAGGCCTGCGCCAGGGGGGCGAGCATGAGCTTGCGCCGGGCGGCGGTTAGCCCAAACGACGTTGCCTTTCTACAGTACACCGGCGGCACGACAGGCGTGTCCAAGGGGGCCACGCTGTTGCATCGAAACGTCGTGGCAAACATCCTGCAGACCGAGGCGTGGTTTGAGCCGATGTTGAAAACGCTCGGCGACCGGCCTATGACCATCGTCTGTGCGCTGCCGATGTATCACATCTTCGCGCTGACGATTTGCTGCTTGATGGGTGCGCGTTTGGGCGGCCTCAACCTGATGATCCCCAACCCGCGTGACATTCCAGGACTCGTGAAGACGTTGGCGGGACACCGCGTCAACATGTTCCCTGCGGTCAACACACTGTTCAATGCATTGGTGAATGACCCCGGATTCGCGCGACTCGACTTTTCCGGCTTGGTCGTGTCCAACGGGGGTGGGATGGCAGTGCAAGCGGCCACGGCGCACCAGTGGCAGCGAATTACGGGGTGCGCAATTGTCGAAGGCTATGGCCTGTCGGAGACCTCGCCGGTGGCGACCTCCAACCGTGTCGATGTGACGGAGTTTTCAGGGACGATCGGCTTGCCGATTCCTTCGACGGAGATTTCGATACGCGATGACAGTGGGGTCGAAGTCGCGGGCGGTCATCCGGGTGAGATTTGGATCCGTGGGCCGCAGGTGATGTCCGGTTACTGGCAGCGGCCGGACGAAACGGCGATGGCTATAACGCCAGACGGCTTCTTCAAGTCGGGTGACATCGGCGTGATGGACGAGCGCGGCTATGTGCGCATCGTTGATCGGAAGAAAGACATGATTCTGGTCTCGGGCTTCAACGTCTATCCGACCGAAATTGAGCAGGTCGTCAGCATGCATCCCGGCGTCTTGGAGTGCGCCGCGATCGGCGTGCCAGACAGTCGCGCCGGCGAAGCCGTCAAACTGTTTGTGGTCAGGAAGGACGCGACCCTGTCGGAAGAGGACATAGCTGCCTACTGCCGAGAGAATTTCACAGCCTATAAGCGCCCGAAAGTGATTGAATTTCGCGACGATCTGCCCAAGAGCAATGTCGGCAAGATACTTCGACGGGAGCTACGGCCAAGTGCCTGACGAGGTTCAGCTATCGCTCAATATGTGAGTGCGAAAGGCACAAAGCAAAAAGCCCGATCACAGAGTGACCGGGCTTCGCCGTTTTAATAGCCTGACAATGTCCTACTTTCACACGGGAATCCGCACTATCATCGGCGCTGAGGCGTTTCACTTTCCTGTTCGGGATGGGAAGGAGTGGGACCACCTCGCTATGGTCATCAGGCTTAACTTGTCGCCCACCTGACATGGTCAGGAAGACAGATTCATAGAGTCAAATCAGTTTGATTGCATACCAACAAATTGGCATAACTCTTTGACAGTCGTCAAAGTTATAGGGTCAAGCCTCACGCGCAATTAGTATCGGTTAGCTTAACGCATTACTGCGCTTCCACACCCGACCTATCAACGTCCTGGTCTCG
>JANNGJ010000385.1:0-4601 GCA_031403815.1 Burkholderiales bacterium
GGCTGGCTGGCCGCGCGCGTACTCGCGCGCTTCGTGCTCTGACTCGTCGAAACTGTTTGACCAAAGCGAGCGCAGCGAGAGGCGGGAGTTTTTCGACGGGGCCAGCCAGCCGAGCATCGCAGGGCACCCTGAGCAGAGCGAAGGGCAAGCCCTTTGAGCCCGGCCCAGGCCGCGCCCGGCGCCTTGCTCGCGCCAATATACGCAGGATGCGGTCCTGCCCTTCGAACACCCGAGAGAAGCCCTTGACACCCGTCTCGCTCAGTAACGGGTTCATTTAGAAACCTCCATCGCCACCAGCGTCGAGCGCGGCTTGTCGCGGCTGGCCGGCCCGGCATGGGCCATCTCGAGCAGAAACTTCTGCATGTCCCAGGCGCCGGTTGGGCAGCGCTCGGCGCACAGGCCGCAGTGCAGGCAGACGTCTTCGTCCTTGACCATCAGGCGTGCCGTCTTCAGCGGCTTGCTGACATAAAGGTCCTGCGTCAGCGTGGCGGCGGGCGCGTTCAAGCGCGTGCGCAACTCGGCTTCGTCGCCGTCTTCGACGAAGCTGATGCAGTCCATCGGGCAGATGTCGACGCAGGCATCGCACTCGATGCACAGTTTGTCGGCAAACACCGTCTGCACATCGCAGTTCAGGCAGCGCTGGGTTTCCTTGAAGGCCGTGGCGGCGTCGAAGCCCAGCTCGACTTCGACCTTGATGCTGGCCAGCGCGATCTCGGCCTTGGTCCAGGGCACCTTGAAGCGCAGGTCGTTGCTGACCGCGTTGTCATAGCTCCACTCGTGGATGCCCATCTTTTGTGACAGCAGGCTGACATGCGGCGATGGCCGCTGGGCCATGTCTTCACCCGAGAGCTGGCGGTCGATCGACACCGCGGCCTCGTGGCCATGGGCCACGGCCCAGATGATGTTCTTCGGGCCGAAGGCTGCGTCACCGCCAAAGAACACACGCGGGTTCGTGGTCGACTGCATCGTCGCGCCATCGAGCAGCGGCAAGCCTCCCTTGTCGAAACCAATGCCGCTGTCGCGCTCGATCCACGGGAAGGCGTTTTCCTGGCCGACCGCGATCAGCACCTCGTCGCAGGCGATGAAGGCGTCGGGCTGGCCGGTCGGCCGCAAGCTGCGCCGGCCCTGGTCGTCGCGCACGGCTTCGACGATCTCGAACTGCATGCCCTTCAAGACACCGCCCTCGTGGACGAAGGCCTTGGGCAGATGGAAATTGATGATCGGAATGCCCTCGTGCAGCGCGTCTTCTTTCTCCCAGGGCGAGGCCTTCATCTCATCGAAGCCCGAGCGCACGACCACCTTGACGTCCGTGGCGCCCAGGCGGCGCGCCGAGCGGCAGCAGTCCATCGCGGTGTTGCCGCCCCCGAGCACGATGACGCGCGGCTTGACCGCAGTGACATGCCCGAAGGACACCGAAGCCAACCAGTCGATGCCCAGCTTGATGTGCTCGGCCGCCTCAGCCCGCCCCGGCAGATCGAGATTGCGTCCTCGCGGCGCGCCGCAGCCGACGAAAACGGCATCCCAGCCTTCGGCCAGCAGCGCCTTCATCGACTCGACGCGCACACCACTGCGAAAGCTCACGTTGTCGCGCAGGATGTAGCCGCACTCTTCGTCGATCACGCTCTCGGGCAGCCGAAAGCGCGGCACCTGGGTGCGCATGAAGCCGCCCGGCTTGGCTTCGGCATCGAACACCGTGACCTCGTAGCCCAGCGGGGCCAGGTCGCGCGCTACCGTCAGCGAGGCCGGGCCAGCGCCGATGCAGGCAATGCGCTTGCCATTGGCAGCCCTGGCCTTGGGCAGCCGCGCCCTGATGTCGTCTTTGTGGTCGGCCGCAACGCGCTTCAAGCGGCAGATGGCCACCGGCTCCGGCTTCGCGGCGTTTTCCTCCTCGACGCGCCCGCGCCGGCAGGCCGGCTCGCAAGGCCGGTCACAGGTGCGGCCGAGGATGCCGGGAAAGACGTTGGACACCCAGTTGACCATGTAGGCGTCGCTGTAGCGACCCTGGCCGATCAGCCGGATGTACTCCGGCACGGGGGTGTGGGCCGGGCAGGCCCATTGGCAATCCACGACCTTGTGGAAATAGGCCGGATCGGCCACGTTGGTGGGCTGCACGAGGGGTGTCTCCTGCCAAGAGCCGAGATTCTCGGCCTCTGTTTGGCAGCGAGTCTAGGTCGGCTCGGTTCGGCTGCGAAGCGGGGCTTGCCACTATGTTGCGGCAGTCCCTCACAGGGCGTTGCCTGCCTCAGCCGAAGCTGAGCTTCTGCTGGATGACCAGATCCTGCCAGCGCTGCCCTTCGGCGGCCATGAAGCGCTCGAACTCGGCTGCGCTGCTGCCGACCCACTCTAGCCCCTGCGTGGCCAAGGTCTGGCGCGCGGCCGGTGTGGTCAGCGCCTGAACCAGCGCGTCGTGCAGCACCTGTTGGCGCTCGGCACCGATGCGGGCCGGCGCCAGGGCGCCGATCCAGGTCGAGACGTCGAAGCCCGGCACCCCCGCTTCGGCCAGGGTCGGCAATTCGGGTGCCACCGAGTAGCGCTTGGCCGAAGTCACGGCCAGGGCCTTGACGCGACCGCTCTTGACATGCGGGCCGATGGCGACCCAGCTGCCCATGAAAAGCTGGACTTCGTCGTTCATCACCGCCTGCAGCGCCGGCACGCCGCCGCGGTAAGGGATGTGCACGATGTGGGTATTGGTGCGCACCTTGAACAGCTCTGCCGCCAGATGGTTCAGCGTGCCCAGGCCGGCCGACGAGACGTTGAGCGCGCCGGGCTTCTTGCGCGCCAAGGCAATGAACTCGGCGATGTTGTTCACCGGCAGGCTGGCCGGTACCGCGAACACCAGCGGAAAACTCAGCAGGCGCGCGAGCGGCGTGAAGTCGCGCAAGGTGTAGGGCAGCTGCGGGTAGACCAGGGGATTGGTCACATGCGAATCGAACACCAGCATCACCTGGTTGGCGTCGCCCACGGACCGCGCCACGCCGGCCGCAGCAATCGAGCCCGAGGCGCCGGGGCGGTTCTCCACCACCACGGCTTGCTTGAGCGTGCGCGGCAGGTGCTCGGCAAGCAGGCGCCCGGTGAGATCCACCGAGCCGCCGGGCGGCACCGGGATGATCAGTTGCAGCGGGCTGGCACCGGTCTGAGCAACGGCCAGGCCAGGCAAAGCAGAGGCCACACCCAAGGCCAGACACTGTCGACGGTCCATTGCATCAATCTCCGGAAAAACGGCGAGCGCAAGTGTGCCTCAGGCGGATGACAGGCTGGCGACGGCCGCAGCGCCGCGGCCTAGGGGGGCCGTCACAGCAATGCAAGATGCGACGCGCACACTCCCCCGAGCGGCAGCCCGCCGCCCCTTTTTGAAGGAGACACCCGATGAATCAACATCCAAGCCCTTCCAGGGCGATGGCCGGTGCGCTGCTTTGCGCTGCCGCGCTGCTCACGACGCCCGCGCTGGCCGATGGCGGCAAGTCTGGCCGCGAATGGCAGGCGCAGAAGGCGCGTCCCCTGGTGATCGGCCACCGCGGCGCCAGTGGCTATTTGCCGGAGCACACGCTGGAGTCCTACGCCTTGGCCATCGAACTGGGCGCCGACTACATCGAACCCGACCTGGTAGCCACCAAAGACGGCCACCTGATCGCCCGGCATGAGCCGAACATGATCAACACCACCAACGTCAAGGACTTGCCCCAGTTCGCCGACCGCAGGCGCACGATGGTGGTGGACGGTGTGGCTGAGGAAGGATTTTTTGCCAGCGACTTCACCTTGGTCGAGATTGGTCAGATCCGCGCCATCCAGGCCTTCGGCGAACGCGACGCAGGCTTCAACGGCCGCTACCGCATCCCGACGTTCGACGATGTCATCAAGCTGGCCAAGCGCAAGTCGGCCGAAGAAGGCCGCACGATTGGCGTGTACCCGGAAACCAAACACCCGACCCTGCACCAGACGCTCGGCCTGGCGCTCGAAGACCGCCTGCTCGCCGTACTGCAACGGCATGGCTGGAACCACCGCGGTGCGCCGGTCTTCATCCAGAGCTTCGAGCAGGCCAACCTGAAGGCGCTGCGAGCCAAGACCTCGGTGCGCCTGGTGCAGCTGGTGGATGCAGACGACGTCTCGCCCACCGGCGCGCTCACGTTTGTGGCGCCGTTTGACCGGCCCTACGACTGGGCCGTTGCCGGCCGCGCTGGCACCTTTGCCGACCTACTCACGCCCCAAGGCCTAGCCGAGGTGCGCACCTATGCCGACGGCATAGGTCCGTGGAAGCCCTACCTGATCTCGTCAGCCTGCGTCACCGTCGTCAACAACGCCTGCGCCGACGTCAACGGCGATGGCCGCGTCAACGATGCCGACCGAAAGTTGCTGCCACCCAGCGCGGTACTGGCCAACGCCCACGCGCAGGGCTTGTTGGTCCACCCCTACACCTTCCGCAATGAGCAGCGACGCCTGGCCAGCAACTACGCTGGTGTGCCGGTGAACGAGTACCTGGCGTTCTACGAACTCGGCGTGGACGGTCTGTTCAGCGACTTCCCCGACACCGCCGTCGCCGCGCGCTCGCTGTGGATCCTGAAAAACGACCCGCAGGCCGCACGCTGCCTGGTCGAGGGCCGGCA
>JANNGJ010000386.1:0-4399 GCA_031403815.1 Burkholderiales bacterium
GACAACGACAACGGTGCCCTGGTGCCCTACGCCGATGACGCGGCCTTTGTGCGCGCTGCTGTGGCCCTGGCCGGTGACCCTGCACAACGCCAGCGCATGGGTGCTGCGGCCCGCCTCAGCGTGGCGTCACTCAGCTGGAACGCGATCGTGGCGCGTTTTGAAGCCACGTTGTGCCGCGTCATTCGCGAGACCGATTTGTTCGCCGACGAACCGCTGATCGCCACAGGCCAAGCCCTCGGCTGATCCGGCGGCACGCCAGATCAAAAGGCCCATTGCCACCGCGATGAGCAGGCCAAACCCGCAAAGCAGCGGCACGATGGCAACGTCGAGGGCGATCAGGCCGGCGTAAATCGCCAGCATCACCAGCACGCTGGCGTTCTCGTTGAAGCCCTGCACTGCGATCGACCGGCCGGCACTGAGCAAGACACAGCCGCGGTGCTGCAACAGAGCGTTCAGCGGCACCACCAGCAGGCCACCGACCAGGCCCACCGCAGCCAGCAAGGGAATGGCGAGCGCGAGTTGCTTGGTCGAGGCCAGCAGCGGCATGGCCAAGCCCAGCGCCACACCCGCCCACAACATCTGGCGCGCCCGCGACAGCGGCACGAAGCGGCCGGCCAGGGCGGCCCCCGCCACCACGCCCACCGCCACCGCCGCTTGCAGGTAGGCCGCGCGGTCCAGCGTCAGACCCAGGCTGTCGGCGGCCCAGCGCAGCACGGCGAACTGCAGTGTGGCGCCAACGCCCCAGAAGATCGTTGTCACGGCCATCGACAAGCCGCCGTCACGATCGCGCCAGAGTGTCAGGTTGGCGCACCAAAAATCGCGGCTCAGCGCCACCGGGTGGATTGGGCGCGGTGCATAGCGCGCGCCGCTGTCGGGCAGGCCCAGGTTGAGCAGACTGGCCAGGGCATAGACCAACAACAGGCCCGCCAGCGACACGCTGAGCAGGCTGGCACCGACCGGCACCAAGCCGCTGAGCCACTGCCGACCGGCCTCGGCCAGCGTCGACTCGAGCAACCAGGGGCTGACCAGGAGGCCCCCGAGCACGGTGCCGAGCAAGGCGGCGCAAACCACCGACACCTCAAGCCAGGCGTTGGCAGCCACCAGGCGTTCGGCCGGCACCAGTTCCGTCACCAGCCCGTACTTGGCTGGTGCGTAGGCCGCAGCGCCGAGGCCGACGATGGCGAAAGCCAGGACAGGATGGACATGGCCCAGCAAGGCCACTACGCCAAGCACCTTGACGGCGTTCATCCAGGCCATCAAGCGCGCCTTGGGCCAGGCGTCGGCCAATGGCCCCACCAGCGGGGCCAGCAGCACATAGGACAGGGTAAAACCGAACTTGAGCAGCGGCGCCCACCAGCCCGGTTCCCCGCGCTCCTGCAAGGCCGCGATGGTGACGATCAAGAGTGCGTTGTCTGCCAGCGCTGAAACGAACTGCGCCGAAATCAGCAGGCAAAAACCAGGCGGCATCGGGAGAGTCTGCCGTCGCCGTGTGATGGTGCCATGACGATCAATGGATGGTCCGTAGGGATCAGTCTGTACGGATCATTTCAATCAGGGACCGACGTCACGACAGTGTCATGCCAGCATTGTTCGACGACGTCGGTCGAAGTCATGTGGTCGAGGAGTCACTCTGGGACCTTTGCGCCGCACTGTTCGTGATCAGCATGGTCACCCTCTGGCCGCGTTGCGCACCGCTGGGAAGACTGGCGCAGCGAAGAGGTCGATGTCCGTTTACTTCAGTGTGGCGGTGTGGATCAGCGTGGCGTTGGCACATATGCCTGGCGCGCGACCAGTTACCCCCCGAATGGACCGCGCCCGCGCCGCAGACCTGTAATATTCGCCAATGCGCACCTTGGCCCAGTCCCTCTATTTGGATTCTTGCTTCGGCACCGACGAGGAGCTGCCCCATGCTGGCAGCGCGCTCGAGAACCCTTACGTGTACGACGCGGCAGCGCAGGAACTGAAGGCGATGGCGGCCAAGGGTTTGGTGGCAATCACCGCGGAGCACACCGTTCGTGCGGGCGAAGACCTGCTGATCACCCGGCTGCGGTTCAAGCGCCTGCACTGAGGTCTGGCCCCGTCCACGGTCGGGGCCAACCAGACGCCGCGGCGCGGACAGATCGCCGACGACTGTGATGCGCCTGTCACATGTCGCTGCTAGCGTGCTGACTTGTTCTGACACGCCTGCACTGCTCCGGCACCATGTTGTTCCCTTACGCCCTCACTCGACGCCTGCTGCTCAGCGTGGCGTTCTTGCTGCCGCCGTGCGCCAGCCAGGCCGCGGAGCGCACCGGCATCTATCTGCTGCTCAACGACAGTGCCGTGATTCACCTGACAGACAGACCCTCGGGCGACGCCCGTGCACTGGTCAACGCCCTGCCACCTGCTGCGGCAGAGCCGCTGGCCACCCCGTATCGGAAACCGTTCGCGGCCGTGGCCCTTGACGCCATCGTGCGCCAGGCAGCCCAGGCGCATGCGCTCGACCCGAACCTGCTGCATGCCGTGATCGCGGCGGAGTCGGGCTACCTGAGCGCCGCCGTATCGCGGCGAGGTGCCCAGGGCCTGATGCAGTTGATGCCGGCCACCGCCCGCAGCCTGGGGGTCACCAACGCCTTCGATGCCAAGCAAAACATCAGCGCCGGTGCGCGCCATCTGCGCAGCCTAATGAACACTTTCGGTCAGGACACCCGACTCGCGCTGGCAGCCTACAACGCTGGCGCCGCCGCGGTCGAGCGCCATGGCCGGCGCATCCCGCCCTTTGCTGAAACCGAGGCCTACGTGCCACGCGTGCTGAACCACCTGGCAGCGCTGCAAACCGCGTCAGCCTCCCCTCATGACCCCCGCCCGAATTGACACCATGACCTTGCATCGCCCTCAAGCTCTTGCCGCCCTGACCGTCCTGCTCTTGGGTCTTGCCGGCTGCGGTGGCGGCGGCGGAGACAGCGGCGTCGGCGGTGGCGTCGCGACCTTCCCTGCCAGCGGCGCTTATGGCTGGCTGCTCAAGGCCAGCGGCCCCACCACGGCACTGAAGTTCGGTCTGTCGTTCGTCCACCCCAGCCGACCCGGCACGGAGTACGTGATCGAGATTGCGCGCGATGTCGTCAGCGATGCCCGCCTGGTGTCGAGCGGCAGCATCGACGCCGCCCAGCTGCGCGCCAGCGCCCTGCAGGCCAACACGCTCGTCTACATCGTCGGCGGCGACGTGCGCAGCGTGCCGATGACGGCCGACGGCACCGCCCCGGCAGCACGCATCCAGCGGGCGCAGTCCACCTCGGCGTGCCGCTTCGTGATTGAGGGCAATGACTACGCGGCGCCGCAGAACTCGCGCTTTGTCGTCTCGACCGCCGGCGCCGACGGCCGATGCGACAGCAGCGACGACGGCCGCGCCGAAGTGCGGCTGGCCGCCAGCGGCGCGCTCGGCTACACGCCGCTGAGCGGCGAGTTGCCACTGGAGGTGGCGCGTGACACTGCCACCCTCGCCCCGCGCGGCTGGATCAACCCACGCAGCGTGTTGCTCTGGGGCACCACGCCCACCACCATCGCCACCCGCACCGCGCCGGCCGCGGCCTTCACCAGCGTGCTGGCCGGCAGCCCCGATGCCGCGCTGGTGGCGGATGGCGCCCGTCTGGCCGTGCTGCGCTTCGGCAGTGGCTCGACCGTGACCGAGTCCGCCCTCGACCCCAGCATCACCGCCGGCAGCGACTGGCAGACCCTGGGCTTCGACGCCGACAACTTCTACGCCTACATCAACAGCAGCAACACCTTCACCTCCACCTGGCGAGTCGTGAAGATCACGCGTGCCACACCCACCGCCTCGCTGCTGGCCACCGGCACCGGCCTGGTCACCGTGGCCAGCATGGGGCGCAACATGCTCTACCTGACGGTGTTTGGCGCCAGTGACAACAAGCTGATCCGCATCGCCAAGAGCAACGGCGCGCAAACACCGACCAGCACGGTGACCACCACCCTGGTCACCGTGCAGACCGGCGCCGACGGCGTGCACCAGCGCTGGCGCGTCACCGGTGTCGGCAGCACGCCGAGCTACACAATCGATATGGTCGACGAAACCGACACCAGCCTGTTCAGCATCGCCGGCGGCTTTCCGCTCGACATGGCCGCGGCCGGCACGCGCAGTTTCAATGGCAGCGAGAGCCGCTCGCGCTTCCTGGTCGCCGGCAACTACGGCAGCCGCGCGTTCGGCGACGCCAGCCTGATTGGCTATGACGGCGCTACCCGCACTGCCACCACCCTGGGCACTCTGCCGGGCACCACCACCTTCGGCAGCAGCCCCGTCTATGCCAGCGCCAGCGCCGGGCCCAGCGCCTTCGGCCTGGGTTTTGCGGCGCGCTCGAACGCCGGCACGGTGGAGGAGACGGGCGCCAAAGTGTTCTCGTTTGAC
>JANNGJ010000387.1:0-3596 GCA_031403815.1 Burkholderiales bacterium
TCGCCGCTGGGCACCTGCAGGCCGACCAGGATGCGGCCGTAGTCGGCGCCCTGGTTGCGGTAGTGGAACAGGCTGATGTTCCAGCCGGGGTGGAGTGCCGCCAGAAAGCGCATCAGCGCCCCGGGCCGTTCGGGAAACTCGAAGCGGTAGATGCGCTCGTCACGCGCCAGTTCGGAGCGGCCGCCGACCATGTGCCGCACGTGCTCCTTGGCCAGTTCGTCATCCGTCAGGTTGACGGTGGCAAAGCCATGGCGCACGAAGTTGCGCTCGATCTTGTCGGCCTCGTCACGCTGCGCAATCGCAACGCCGACGAAGACATGCGCCACCTTGGCGTCGGAGATGCGGTAGTTGAACTCGGTCACGCTGCGCGGGCCGATCAGGCCGCAGAAGCGCTTGAAGGAGCCGCGCTCTTCCGGAATCGTGACGGCGAACAGCGCTTCGCGCTGCTCGCCAAATTCAGCCCGCTCAGCGACGAAGCGCAGGCGGTCGAAGTTCATGTTGGCGCCGCAGGTGATGGCCACAAAGGTCTGGCCCTTGAGCTTGTGCTCAGCCGCATATTGCTTGGCGCCAGCCAGGCCGAGGGCGCCGGCGGGCTCGAGGATGCTGCGGGTGTCCTGAAACACGTCCTTGATCGCGGCGCAGACGGCATCGGTGTCGACCACAACGAAGTCGTCCACCAGATCGCGCACGAGACGGAAGGTTTCAACGCCCACCAACTTGACGGCGGTGCCGTCGGAGAACAGGCCGACGTCCTGCAAACTCACGCGGCGGCCAGCGCGCACCGAGCGCAACATGGCATCAGAGTCCTTGGTTTGCACACCAATGACTTTGATCTCGGGCCGCACGGCCTTGATGTAGGCCGCCACGCCTGAAATCAGGCCGCCCCCGCCAATGGCGACGAAGACGGCATCGATCGGGCCCTGATGCTGGCGCAGGATCTCCATCGCCACGGTGCCCTGGCCGGCGATGACATGCGGGTCGTCGAAGGGGTGGACGAAGGTCAGGCCGTGCTCGGCTTCGAGTGCCTGGGCGCGGCTGTGGGCGTCCGAGTAGCTGTCGCCATGCAACACGACCTCGCCGCCGAGGGCGCGTACCGCGTCGATCTTCAGCTTGGGTGTGGTGACCGGCATCACGATGGTGGCGTGGCAGCCGAGCTTCTTGGCTGACAGCGCCACGCCTTGCGCGTGGTTGCCGGCCGAGGCGCAGATGACCCCGCGTGCGAGTTGCTCGGTGCTCAGGTGCACCATCTTGTTGTAGGCACCACGCAGCTTGAAGCTGAACACGGGCTGCTGGTCTTCGCGCTTGAGCAGCACCTGATTGCCGAGCCGGCGCGACAGCGTGCGTGCCACTTCGAGTGGCGACTCGATGGCCACGTCGTAGACGCGCGCGGTCAAGATTTTTTGCAGGTACTCGCCGCCCGCCTTGCGCCGCACCCGGGGTGAGCCTGTCATTGTCTGCATCTCCGTCGCAGGTTGGCCCTGCGGCGGCGCATCATAAGTGAGCAGCCGCGCTGCGCACCGCCATGAAAAAGGCCCAAGGCTCGCGCCTTGGGCCGAATCCACCCAGTGTGCAGTGGAGGAGACAAACATGACAACAAGCCTGAACTTGCTGCGCTGCGGGGCCAGTCTAGCGGCTCAAATGCTGCGCTGCAATAACGAATTCGCAACGGGCGTAGCGAGATTTTCCTGACCGCATTGATGCGGTGCACAATGCACTCGCGCGGCCCAGTTTTTGCGCACAAACAGTGCGGGAGAGATGAAGATGGAATGCACCGTTGATTGGATCGCCGCCAGCGGCATGAGCTTCGTTGCCGAGACTGGCAGCGGCCACCTGCTGACGATGGACGGCGCCGCCGATGGCGGCGGACGCGATCTGGCGCCGCGCCCGATGGAGACCGTGCTGGCCGGTACCGGCGGATGCACCGCCTACGATGTCGTGCTGATCCTCCAGCGCGGGCGCCACGCGGTGACCGGTTGCCGTGTCAAGGTCACGGCAGAGCGGGCACCGACCGACCCCAAGGTGTTCACGCGCATCCACATGCACTTCACCGTCACCGGACGCAGTCTGAGCGCAGAAACGGTGGCGCGGGCGGTGGCGCTGTCGCATGAAAAGTACTGCTCCGCCAGCATTATGTTGGCCAAGACCGCCGCTATCACCACCAGCCACGAGATCGTGGCCGCTTGAGCCGTTGCGTCAGATGCGGTGAGCGGTGGTGGTCATGAGCTTCGCCGCAAGGCGCATGGCCCAGCGCAAGGGCGCAGGCAAGGTCGCGGCGCCGGCCTGCTGCGCGGCCAAGCCATGGGCTGCCTCGTCGGCCTTCATTTGCGCCACGATCACGCGCGACGCCGCATCGGCCTCGGGCAGTTGGGTCAGATGGCCGGCCAGATGTTCTTCCACCTGGCGTTCGGTCTCGACCACGAAGCCAAGGCTCCACGCATCCCCGGCGCGGCCCGCCAGCAAGCCGAGCGCAAAGGCGCCGCCATACCAGAGCGGATTGAGCAGGCTGGGACGCGCATCAAGCTCGCGCAGGCGCGCTTCGGTCCACGCAAGGTGGTCGGTTTCCTCCTGGGCTGCGTCGAGCATCTGCTCGCGCAGGGCCGGCGTGCGCGCCGTCATGGCCTGCGCCTGGTAGAGGCCTTGGGCGCAGACCTCGCCAACATGATTGACACGCATCAGCGCGCCGGACAGGCGCCGCTCGGTTGTGGTGAGCTCGGCGGTCTCGCTCGCCAAGGGCCGCGGCCGCCGAGCTCGGGCCACGCCGCTCAAAGTCCTGAGCGCTGAGTCAAGTGCGCGCACACTGGTGTCAATGGTTGTCATCTGCTGCCTAGGATAAACCAGCAGTGCCGGCGAAGTCGGCACTGACATGGTGCCGAGACGAGCCCGCGTTCGTTGTAGCCCGACAACAAGAGTGATCGAAATCACGCCCAGCGCTTTGCAGCCGCGGAGGCCTCTGGTGCAATAGAGCCAACTTCCGCTGAGGAGGTTGGCCTGATCAGCCCCTTCATCGGGATAAGTTTGTTTGCCCTGGCGGTTCCGAAATCGGAACCCGTCTTTCAACCTAGGAGATTTTTGCAATGAAAAAATCACTGCTCGCTATCGCCGTTCTCGGCGCGTTCACCAGCGCTGCTCAAGCGCAATCGACTGTCACCCTGTCGGGCGGCGTGGCTCTTGGCCTGCTGCGCCAGGGCACGGCCACTGGCAGCGACTGGACGCTGGGCAACCCGGCTTCTTCGCGCAGCGCTTTCACTTTGTCGGGCACCGAAGACCTCGGTGGCGGCATGAGCGCTTTCTTCGTGTTGAACCACCGCTTCCGTGCCAACGATGGCCAATTGAACGCCGGCAGCGGCGCGGCCAACGTGTCGCAGTTTTGGCGTCAGACGTGGGTTGGCTTGAAGGGCGGTTTCGGTGATGTGCGCCTGGGCCGCATGCTGATGCCGCTGCAAGACTACAACGGTAACTACGAGGCCTGGGGTGGCGGCGACGGCGTTGGCGGCACCGTGCACACTGGCGGCATCGGCGCCACGGTGCGTGCGAACAACCAGATCCACTATCGCTCGCCGAGCCTGGGTGGTCTGAGCATCAACGCCGCGATTGCT
>JANNGJ010000388.1:0-7793 GCA_031403815.1 Burkholderiales bacterium
GCGGCGCGCCAGGGCATTGCCGAGCCCAAGGCCGACGAAGTCTTCGACCTGATGGAGAAGTTTGCCGGCTACGGCTTCAACAAGAGCCATGCCGCGGCCTACGCGCTGCTGGCTTATCACACCGCCTGGTTGAAGGTGCACTGCACGGTCGAGTTCTACGCTGCCAACATGACGGTGGAACTTGGCGACACCGACAAGTTGAAGACCCTGCTGAACGACGCCAAGCAGTTCGGCATCAGCTTCGATCCGCCCGACATCAACCGCGGCGCCTACCGCTTCGAGCCGATCAATGACAAGTCATTGCGCTACGGCCTGGGCGCGATCAAGGGCACCGGCCAAGGCGCCATCGAAGCCATCGTTGCTGCGCGCGATGGCATCGGTGACCACGAGGGGATTGGCGGCGGCCCCTTCCGCAGCCTCTTTGACTTCGCGGCGCGCATCGACCGCCAGCGCGTCAACAAGCGCGTGGTCGAAGCGCTGATCAAGGCCGGCGCTTTCGATGCCCTGCACGCGGACCGTGCAACGGCCCTGGCCAGCGTCACCCTGGCCTTCGACTGGGCCGACACCCAGGCCGCGCATGCCGACCAGGGCGGCCTGTTCGACTTCGCCGATTCGCATGCCGCCAGCACCCAGGAGCCGGCCCTGGTGGCGGCCGAGCTCTGGAGCATCAAGGAGCGGCTGACGCTGGAAAAGTCGGCGCTGGGCTTCTACCTCTCGGGCCACTTGTTCGAGCAGAGCGGCGCCGAGGTGCGCCTGTTTGCCAAGCGCCGCATCGCCGATCTGGTCGACACCCGCGAGCCGGTGCTGCTGGCCGGCATCGTCAGCGATCTGCGCGTCGTCAACGGCCAGCGCGGCAAGGTGGCGATCTTCAAGCTCGACGACGGCAGCGAGTACGTCGAAGCGGTTGCCAACGAAGATCTGCTGGACGCCAATCGCGAGCGCCTGCGCGACGACGAGCTGGTGATCGTGCAGGGCAAGGTGCAGCCCGACCGCTTCAGCGGCGGCTTGCGCCTGAACGTGAATCAACTCTGGGACCTGCCCGCGGCGCGCGCGCGCTTCGGCAAGTACCTGGCCGTGGCGGTGAACGGCAAGGCGCCGCCGGTGGCCGATGTGATCCGCACTTGGCCGGCCAGGAAGCTGGCCACGGACGAAGGCGAAACCCGGCAAGGCCTGGCGATTCGCCTGCGCCTCGAGCGCCAGACGGTGCAAGCCGAGCTGGACCTCGGTGACGAAGCGCGCTTCTGGCCCAGCGACGAAGCGCTGGCGCGCTGGAAGACCTTGGCCTACGAGGGGCGGGCGGCAGTCGTTTACGAGTGATACGCGGATACGTTCAACAGCATCAATCGGATGTTCGCCGTTTGGCATGTTGGGCACTTTCGCTGAGCTTGCACCTGCGGGCGTGCATTGGCGCGTGATCGGGCCACCGGGGCACCCTGCTCCGCTCATGTCCCCCGGCTTCGCCTCCTCCTTTACTTCGCTGCGCAGGGTGCCCCAGCGGCCCGATCCACCACCCAAGATGGCGTGCCCCCGCGTTCGCGGCCCGCACCGATGCAGGCAAGCAGGGAGCAGCGCCTTCCCGTGCGATTGAATACGATTCGGAATGCGGCAGGGCGCGCCAGTCGTTCACGAACTGGCCCACTTTCCCGCCCTTGATCGACGCATCGCGGGCTGGCAACTGCCTAGACTGTGGGGCCATGGACGCCCAGCGCAGCAACGCCACCACCGGTCTGGTGCTCACCGGCGGCGGTGCGCGCGCGGCCTACCAAGTGGGCGTGCTAAAGGCCGTGGCGCGGATCCGGCGCGAAGTTGGCGCGCCGCGGCATAACCCGTTCGGCGTCATCACCGGCACCTCGGCCGGTGCCATCAATGCCGCTGCGCTGGCTTGCCATGCCGACCGCTTTGATTTGGCGGTGGCTGGCGTCGTCAACATCTGGCGCCGCTTCAGCGCCGACCAGGTGTACCGGGCTGATGCGTTCGGTGTGGTGCGCACCGGTGCGCGTTGGTTGACGATGCTCACGGTGGGCTGGGCGATTGCACGCTGGCGCAGGGCACGGCCGCGCTCCTTGCTCGACAACAGCCCGCTGGCCGAGCTGTTGCAGAAGGTCGTGCAGTTCGAGCGCCTGCCGGGTCTGTTGCGCGAGGGTCACCTGCGCGCACTGGCCATCACCGGCTCGTCCTACAGCAGTGGCGACCATGTCACTTTCTGCCAGACCGCCGAGCCCTTCGAGCCTTGGTTGCGCTCGCAGCGCGTGGCGGTGCCCGCCACCATCGGTCTGCAGCACTTGATGGCTTCGTCGGCCATCCCCTTCGTGTTCCCCGCCGTGGAGCTGGAGATGGCCGGCCGCGCCGAGTGGTTCGGCGACGGCTCGATGCGCCAGTCGGCGCCCATCTCACCCGCGGTGCACCTGGGCGCCGAACGCATCCTGGTGATCGGTGCCGGGCGCCTGAACGAGCCGGCAGGCCGCCACGTGGTGGGGCAGGGCTACCCGAGCCTGGCCCAGATCGCTGGCCATGCGCTGTCAAACATCTTCCTCGACGCCTTGGCGGTGGATGTGGAGCGCGCCCAGCGCATCAACCGGACCCTGGCCCTGCTTGATCCGACATCGCGCGCACGCACGCCGCTCAAGCCGCTCGATGTGCTGGTGATCGCGCCGAGCCAGCGCCTGGACGACATCGCCGCACGCCACCTGGACAAACTGCCGGCGCCAGTGCGCACCATGCTGCGTGGCGTGGGTGTCGGCGGCCAAGGCCGCGAGGCCCGCGGCGGTGCGGCCTTGGCCAGCTACCTGTTGTTCGAGGCGCCCTACACGCGCGAGTTGATCGAACTGGGCGCAGCCGACACCCTGACGCGGCGCGACGAGGTCATCGCCTTTTTCGACTGGCCCACCCGGACCTTGCCGCGCGAGGAGCGCGATGTGTGGGCGACGTCGCAGGCCGGCGGCCTGGAGTGCCCGACTGACCTGATGCCGCTGTGAGCCTTCAGCGCGGGGGCGGGTCGGCGACGATGGCAGTCACGATGCGGTCGCAGAAGTGCGCATTGGAAAACCGCGTGCTGGCCGGCGAAAGCAAGAATTCGCGCATCGCACGCTGGTAGTTCGCGAACTGCACTGGGCTGATGGCGCGCAAGCTGGCCAGCAGGTCAGCTGGCGAAGCAAAACGCTCGCCATCGATGAAGCAGGCCGCTGGAATCGCCGCCTCGGCGTGTGGCGCGCCGATGTAGACGGGCACGCAACCGCTGGTAAAGCAATCGAAGATTTTCTCGGTCAGGTAGCCGGGGCTGCCGCGCGAGTTTTCGTAGCAGATGCAGAAGCGTGCGCGCTCCAGCACGTCCGACTTGCGGCCGACCTTGCCGCGGTAGCTCGGGAAGGGCGCGTCACCCGGCAGCCAGCGCGCACGCCACTCGTGCAGCCTCTTGCGCAGCCGACCGACCGCGCCGGGCCGCACCGGCGGGATATTCCAGCCCTGGCCGTAGAGCCTGAACAGCTCGGGCGCAACCTGTTCAAAGTAGCGAATGACCTCGACCCGCCGGCCATGCAGAGCGCGTGCATCGGGGTAGCGCAGGGCCTTGTTCGACGCGATCAGCACGCAGAACAGGGGCCGTGCGTCCCAGCCAGGCAGATTGCGCACGCTGAGGTCGTTGGGATAGTCCAGGCGCAGGAAGTGATCGTCGTCGACCAGATCGTCGTTCCAGGTGAAGACTTTGCGGTAGCGCACCAACTGCGCGCGGTGGGCGTTGAGCGGACGCACCAGCGGGTCCTCGTACAGGAAGGCATAACACGGCGTGGCCACCGGCAGCTCGCGCTGCGCATTGAGGTGGAACTCGAAGCTGATCGTGCGCCCGGCGTTGACGTCGCGCGTGTTCAGCTCGATGCCTTCGCGGGCGAAGCGCTCGCGCAGTTGGCGCCAAGGCAAGAAGAAGTCACCGCCATTGGGCCCGGCGCCGGGCTGGAAGATGCGGTTGCCGCGCTCGCGCTGGACGACGATGTTGGCGTAGCGCATTGCTGCTTCAAGCGCCGCTTTGGCCTCGCAAGGCGTTCCAAAGTTTGCGGCGCAGGGTGCGGAAAAACTTCTTGCGCCCGGCATGCTTGGTGCTGCGGGCGTTGATCAAGGCCGGGTTGATGAAAAGGCGCCGCCCCGCGGCGCGCATCGCCAGGTGCAGGCCGACGTGGTCGCAGACTTCGCGGCCCTGTTCGTCCAGACCGACATAGCGAGCCGCACCGATCGACGAGAGGCGGTAGATGGCCAGACCGCCGAATGCCGAGTCGACTTCGATCCACGGCCGAGTGGGTGCGATGTGGACCATTCTTGAAAAGAGGGCCACCTCGTCGGCGGCAGTTTTGCCGAGCAGGGGCACCAGGGCTTCATGCTCGCGCCAGCAATCGCCAGGGCACCATTGCGGATGCCGGATGGTCCATACGTCGTAGTAGTAGTCGCCCTGGTTGGCGCCGCACATGTCCCAAGGCGGCGCGTCGGCGGCCCAGCAACTTGCCAGCGCTTGGCGCGTCAAGTCGCGGCACATGCCGTCGAGATCGACCATGACCATGTGGCTCGCTGCGGCATAGATCGGATTGGCAGCCAGTTCGTCCAGACAGGCATTGCGGGCAGTGGCGATGCGCGCCGTGCGTTGGGGCAGGCGCTCGCGCAGGCTGCCCAAGCTGATGCAGCGCACGCCAGCATCGCGCTGGCTCAGGGTTTGCAGAATCGTCAGCGTGTTGTCGCTGGAGTCGCTTTCGACCACCAGAACCTGTGCGCGCCGGAACAGGCTCGCCGCGCGCTGCAGGGTGCGGATGTCGCGTTCGATCGAGCGTGCGCAGTTGCGCGCCACACCGCAGATGACAACCTCGAGCGTGCTGGGGTCTTCGTGTTTCATGGCTCAGGGGGCTTGCCAAGCGCGGCCAGGGCTTGGTCGCGCGCCGTGGCCAGGTCAGACCAGACTTTCGAGCGCAGCCGTGCGCGCGCCAGCAGCGGCGCGATCGCATGCGCCTTGCGCGCCATGGCCCAGCGCCAAGGCGCGATGCGCTGGCGCGTGAAGAGGTGGAACTGGCGTCCGTCGGTGTGCAGCCAGCAGCCGGCTTGTTGTGCGAGGTGCTCCAGCGTGCGGCGGCGGAAGAAGCCGATGTGCTGGCCATGCTCGGGGCCGTAGTACCACCAGTCGCCTGCGGCGGGCGTGGGCTCGGCGATCAAGTCGGTCGACACCAGCACATTGTCGGCTCGGCCCAGCAGCTTGGTCAGCTCGGTTTGCGGTTGCGTGAAGTGCTCCAGCACCTCGAAAGCCGTGACGAGGTCGGCGCGCTCATCATCGCCAGCCTCGAAGCCGCGTGCCAGCAGGTTCTGGCAGTGCGGATCATGCCAATGGGCGTCGACACCCCGATCCCGCAGCATGCGCACCAGCACGCCGTAGCCGCCGGCGCAGTCGATCACATGCCCGCGCAGACCGCCGACGAGCATCAAGGTGCTCATCACAATGCTGGTGTTGCGCGCATTGCGACGCAGCAGGCCGGTGTCGGAGCGATTGATGGGTTCTGCATACGCTTGATCCAGCCAGTACGGTATTTCCGTCTGCACGTAGCCGCAGGCGTCGCACTCCTGGTACTCCACGTTGTGGCCGAGCACCCGGCCGCGGAAGAGCGGGCGCACCGCGGCAGCGCAGACACGGCAGTCAGGGTCGCCCGCCACTACGCTCTCGCTTTGCGCAGCACGGCGTACAGACTGTCGCTGAGCGGGAAACGGTCGCGCCAGCTCATGCGCTCAAGCTCGAGTCCGGCCTGGGTGGCCATGGCGCGCAGGGTGGCGGGCGTGAAGTAGTTGACGTGATCGGGCCAGCGGTAGCCGCACCAGCGCGGGCCCCGTATCGCCCGATTCCAGCTTGCGTGGTTGGGCACCTTGACCAGCACAATGCCGCCTTCGCGCAGGGCCGCACGGCAGTGGCGCAGCAGCGGCAGCGGCGCGATCTCGTGTTCGAGAAAGGACGAGAGCACGACCAGATCGAGGCTGCCGGGTGCGAAGCGCGCCATACCGTCGACGGCACTGGCGTGCTCACAGTGGCCGCCGTAGGGTGCGAGCGCTGCGTCCGACAGGCGCGCGAGCTCGGTCGACAACTCGACGCCATGGGGCACGCAGCGCTGGCGCAGCGCTGGCGCCATGCGATCCATCACCAGGCCGAGGAGTTCGCCCCAACCGCAGCCGATATCGACCAGATGCACGAGTGCATCGCCACGCTCGGCTGCCGCGCGCGTGGCCAGTGCCAGCGTCATGTCGGCCACCTTGTGGCGCTTGGCGACATTGCGCCGCAGGTGCTTGGCCCAGCGGCTGAGGGTGTAGCGAACCGGCTCCGCGCTGGCGCGTTGTTGCGACTCGCGCTGGTGGGTGACTTGCCAGGCGAGGTCTTCTTTCAGGCTCTCGTAGCCGGGTGGGTTCTCGAGGTACACGAAGCCGGTCTCGCGGCAGCGGCGCACGACCCACGGCGCGGGCGCCAGGCCCTCGATCAGCTCGGTGGCGGTGGCATGTTCGGCGAGCGGGCAGTCGCGCTTCATTCGACCCAATGCTCCGCGATCCACGGCGCTGGCAGCATGTGGCGCCAGTTGCTGTTGCGCTCGCCCACCAGCGCATCCGGCGGGTTGACGACGCCGTGGAAGATCAGGATGCGCGCACCGGCCGGAATCGTAGGCGCGCGAAAGTGATTCAGCGGCCAACCGGGCACGCAGTGGTACTTGTAGCTACGGCACCAGTCGGCGGGCCAATAGGTCAGCTTGCCTTGCTGGTGGATGAAGTCCGACAGGTAAGCCTGCTCGTGGCGAAAGTTCGCGCGCACCTGCTCGACATGGCTACCAAAGTGGGCCAGCACGTTGGCGTGGGCGCCGAGTTCGAAGCGATAGACCGACGAATTGCCCGTGATGCGCCACGGCCGCTTCCAGTCGTGAATGATCACAAACTCACCGGGCTGCTCGAAAAAGGGCGTGATGTCGCCGACGATGACGATGTCGATGTCAAGAAACAGGGCGGTGCCCTTCAGGCCATGCAGGTCGGCGGCGGCAAAGCTGGTGAGCTTCTTCCAGCCGCGCTCCGGGATGCCGGCGGGCAGGGCCAGATCAGGAATCGGCAGGCATTGCACTTCGGCGCGGATGCCGTCGCTGCGGTCGGTCAGGCAGACGAATCGGAACTCACCGCGCAGATGGCGGCGCACCATGCCGTACAGACGATTGATGTACTCCGGGCCGTACTTGTCGCCCCACTTCATGCACAAGATGACGCGCGGGCTGGGGCTCACATGTCCTCCACGCGCTGCGGCGGATAGCTGTCCCAGCTCAGGCAGCCGGGGCATTGCCAGAAGTAGTGCTGGGCTTCAAAGCCACAAGCAGCGCAGCGGTAGCGTTGCAAGGGCTTGGCCGCACGCTCGATCGCCACGAGCACGCCCGCCGGTGTGGTGGGGCCATCGCGCAACACGGCGGCGGCGGCGGACAGCGTGGGTTGCAGCGCTAGGTGCGCAGTGTGCCGTTGCTGCGCGCGGCCGGCGTCGGTGTCGAGCAGGTCAATCGCACGCGCCACGTCGAGTGATGGTTGAGCGGCGTACACGTCGCTCAGGTCAGCCAGGGCTTGAGCGCCTGCGCCCACGGCCAAGGCACTCTGGGCATGCTCGGCGGCCACGAGTGAAAACGCGGTCGGGTGGCGTTGGCGCAGTTCAGTCCAGGTTGCCAGGGCTTGCGCGTGCTGCCCCAGGCGCGCCAGGCGTTGCCCTGCTTGCACCCAGGGGCGCGGCGAGCCGGGCGCGATCTCGCGCGCTCGCGCCAGGGCGG
>JANNGJ010000389.1:0-13289 GCA_031403815.1 Burkholderiales bacterium
CGATTCGGCCGCGCAAGTCCGGATGCCTGGGCGTGCTGCAGAGCGGCGCGCTCGAAGAGAGCAACGTCGATCTGACGGCCGAGCTGGTGAGCATGATCACGGCGCAGCGCGTCTACCAGGCGAATGCGCAGACCATCAAGACGCAGGATCAGGTGTTGCAGACCTTGGTCAATCTGCGCTGACCGGAGTAACGCATGGACCGCATGATCTATCTGTCGATGTCAGGCGCCAAGGCGGCGATGCAGCGCCAGGACGTGCTGGCCAACAACCTGGCGAATGTCTCGACGGTTGGATTTCGGGCCGAGCTGGCCGCCTTTCGGGCCGTGCCGGTGCAGGGCAGCGGGGCCTCCACTCGCGTCTATGCTTTGGAGTCCACGGTCGGTGCCAACCATCAGCCTGGCGCGGTCCAGGCCACCGGGCGCAGCCTCGACGTGGCCCTGAAGGGCAACGCCTGGCTGGCGGTGCAGGGCCTCGACGGCACGGAGGCCTACACCCGGGCCGGCGCGCTCGATGTCAATGCCGAAGGCCTGCTCGTGACCAAGGGTGGGCTGACCGTGCTCGGTGACGGCGGGCCGATCACCGTGCCGGCCAACAGCGAAGTCAGCATCGCCGGTGACGGCACCGTGAGCGCGAAAACCGCCACCGGCCGTCCGACCTCGGTCGGCCGCCTGAAACTGGTCACGCCGGAGACGCCAGCCGCGCTGACCCGCAGCCCCGACGGCTTGTTCCGCGGCGAGGCCGACCTGGCCGCCGACACCACCGCGCGCCTGCAAGACGGCGCGCTGGAAGGCTCCAACGTCAGCGCCATCGAGACCATGGTGGCGATGATCGCCGCCGGGCGCCAGTTCGAGCAGCAGATGAAGTTGCTGCAGACCGCCGAGCGGCAGGAACAGGTGGCGGCCAAGCTGCTGTCGGCCAACGGCATGTAGTGTTCACCGCGGTATGTTGTGGTGCTGGCAGGTGAGCCTGTGTGCTTGCCTGCGCGCGAGCCGCGAGCGTGGGGCGGCCGCTGTAGCGAAGTAAGGGAGGAGGGCGGGGCGAAGCCCAGCCCGGGGGACATGAGCGCAAGCGGCCACCCCACGCTCGCGGCCCGCACCACGGCTCGCACGACATCTCGCACAACACCTCGCACGCGAGCACGACAGCAGACCAACGCCAACATCTGCAACACCCCGAGGGACGACAGCCAAGTTGACGCCATTGAGCGGCGCGTACCACTCACGGCCGTACCGCGGCGCGCTGCAAGCGCCGCCGAACATGCGCCACACACGCCGTGAACAGCAACAGGGACAGGGCCACTTCGGTCAGTGCGAGCGCGGCCTCGGTGCCGCTTGCGCCGTAGACGCGCACCACGCCTTCCGTGAAGTAGAGCCAGACCAGCAGGCTGAGCCAGCGGTAGGTGTACATGCGGTGCTTGAGCAGCCCGGCCAGGGCCAGCGCCAGCGGCACGACCTTGAGTGCCAGGGTGCGGTTGCCGGTCGGCGCCAACCACAGCTCCCAGGCCAGGCCCAGGGCAATCAGGCCCAGCACGCAGCCCACCGCGAGGATGCGCAGGCCTTCGATGTAGGGTTCGACTAGCGGGCGTTCAGACATGGCTGGCATCATAGGGCGATGAGCTTGTCCTTTGCCCTGGCCGGTTGGCGTAACCGCGTCACTGAACTCTCCACGACCCTGCAGACCTGGCCCTGGCTGGACACGGCGCGCACCTTGCGCGAGCGCTTTCGCGAAGACCAGCTGGGCTTGACTGCCAGCAGCCTGACTTTCACCACCCTGATCGCCCTGGTGCCGCTGGTGGCCGTGATGCTGGCGGTGTTCAGCGCCTTCCCGATGTTTGCCAGCTTTCAGGGCGCGCTGGAGAAGTACTTCCTGCAGAGTCTGGTGCCAGACGGCATTGCCAAACCGGTGCTGGCGGCCTTAACCCAGTTCGCAACGCGGGCCACGCGTTTAGGCTCGGCGGGCCTGGTGATCCTGGTGATCACGGCCCTGGCCTTGATGTTGACGATCGACCGCGCCTTGAGCGCGATCTGGCGCGTGCGGCGACCGCGCTCCATCGCCCGCCGCGTTCTGCTGTACTGGGCTGCGCTGACGCTGGGCCCGCTGCTGCTGGGCATCAGCCTGTCGCTCACGGCCGCCGTGCTGACAGCCTCCAAGGGCGTGATTGGTGCATTGCCCGGCGGCCTCGGCTTGTTGCTCAACGTCATTGAGTTCGTGGTCCTGGCCGCCGGCATGGCGGGCCTTTATCACTACGTGCCGAACACTGAAGTGCGCTGGCGCCATGCGCTTGCCGGTGGGGTCTTTGTGGCTGTGGGCTTGGAGCTGGCCAAGACGGGCCTGGCTTGGTACGTCAGCACCATGCCCACCTTTGCCAGCGTCTATGGCGCCTTTGCCACGGCGCCGATCTTCTTGCTTTGGATTTACCTGGCCTGGGTGATCGTGCTCTGGGGTGCGGTGATCGCCGCCTACGCGCCCAGCCTGTCGATGCACATCAAACGCCTGCCGGCCACGCCGGGCCACCGCTTCGCACTGGCGCTGGCACTCATCGAGGCCTTGCTGCGCGCCAAGCGAGGTCCCGCGCGTGGCTTGACCCTGGCCGAACTTGCGGCCTCGCTGTCCACCGATCCGCTGCAGGTCGAGCCCAGTGTGGAGGCGTTGACAGCGCTGGACTGGGTGGCGCGACTGGACGAAGACAGCGGCCAGCGTTTGGTGTTGCTGGTTGATCCAACCACCACGCCGCTGCGCGCCTTGGTTGATGCCATGCTGCTTGAGCCGGGCGCCGCGGTGCGGAGCTTCCGCGAGCGCAGTGGCGTCGAGCGCTTGATGCTGGGGGATGTGCTCTCGGCGAGCTAACCGAGCGCAGCGCAGTGGATGACGCGGTTCTTGCCGCCGCGCTTGGCCGCGTACATCGCATGGTCGGCGAGTTGCAGCAGGCGCAGGGCCTGGGAGGCGTCATAGGGTGCCAGCGCATAGCCGATGCTGGCGGACACCGGCTGGGTGCCGGCGCGGCGCGCGGCGCAGTCTTGCACGGCGCGCAGCAGGTGGCCGGCGAGCGCGTGCGCGCCGGCTGTGTCGCGCACGCTGGCCAAGACCAGGAACTCGTCGCCACCGAAGCGGCCGACGGCGTCTTCAGCGCGCACGGCCTGTTGCAGGGCCTGCGCCAAGTCGATCAGCATGGCATCGCCGGCGGCATGGCCCAGGGCGTCGTTGAGCGCCTTGAAGCCGTCCAGGTCGACGAAGAACAGGGCCACCGGCTGGACCGCCGACGCGCTTGCCGCCGCGTCCAGCCGCTCCATCATCGTGCGCCGCGTCAGCGCGTCGGTCAGGCCATCGCGCTCGACCGTGCGCTGCAGGCGCTGTTGTGCTTCAGTCAGTTCGTGCACATCGACCGTCACGGTGTAAATGCCGGCAACGCTGCCGTCATCGCCGAAGTCGGGCACATAGCTGGTGCGCAGCCAGCGTGGACCCTGCGGCAGGTTCTCAACCAGCCGGGTGTACTGGGCGGCCTGGCCGGCCAGCGCACGCTCGAAGTAGACGCGGTGCTGGGCCCAGCGCGCTGCGCCGCGCACCACACTGATCGGCTGACCCAGCAATTCGGCCGCTGATTGCCCCACCGTCTCGACGTAGGCACGGTTGACGAAGCGCAGCACAAGATCCCGGTCGACATAGGTCAGCGGGTAAGGGATGTGCTCGGTGAAGCGGTCCAAGCGCGTGCGGGCCAAGTGCAGGGCTTCGCGCTCGACCACATCTTCATGGATGTCGAAAGCAATCGTGTAAGCGGCCTCGACCTGGCCGGCGGCATTGAAGTCCGGGAAAACCATGGCCCGGGTCCAGCGCGCACTCGCACCCTGGTGCGTAAGGCGCCGCTCGTAGCTGACCGTGCGGCCGTCGAAGGCAGCGGCAAAGGCGGTGCTGGCGATGTCCCAGGCCTGCTGGCCATAAAGCTCCGCCAGGCTGTGCCCAATCAGCTCGCAGCTTGGTTTGCCGGCCCAGCGGGCATAGGGTGCATTGCAAAACAACAGCCGGGCGTCGCGGTCCCAGCGCCCGATCGGCAAAGCGATGGCGTCGACCAGGCGCTCGGCCGGGTTGGCGCTCAGGCTGGCTACAGGGGTGTCGTCGAGTTTCACCGGCGGCCATGGTCGCATCTGCGGCCGGCGGCGTCATTCACCCGAAAGAGGGAAAGGCGATTGGTTGTGACTTCAACCACGCCTGACCAATGACCTCAACTCGCGTGCAACACCACGAGCAGGGCCTGCGCCACCGTCCGGCCCGGGTTGTGGATGCTGTGCGGCACATCGACGGCATAGCGCGCGGTTTCGCCGTGTCGCAGGCGTGCGGTTTCGGTGCCGGCCTGCACCTCCAGCGCGCCGCCCTGCACCGTCAGGTGTTCGCGCGAGCCCGGCTCGTGGGCTTGCGAGGCCAGCCGGCCGCCGGGCTGCACCGTCAGCGCGTACCACTCGAACTGGCCGGCCAACTCGATCGGGCCGAGGATGCGCAACTCGCATCGGCCGTCCGGGCTGGTCAGGGTCGGCGTGGCATGGGCCGGCACCGTGGCCAGCAGCGGCGCTGCGGGGCGCTCGTCACCGAGCAAGGCGCCGATGCCGACGCCCAATGCCGAGGCCAGGCGCCAGACCACGGCCACGGTGGGATTGGCTTGGTGGCGCTCGATCTGCGACAGCATCGACTTGGACACCCCCGCCTGGCGCGACAGTTCGTCGAGCGAAAGGCCACGCGCCTGGCGCAGGGCGGCCAGGGCGGCGCCGACGCGCGGCGGCTGCGGCGCGGCTGGCTTGACGGTGGCAACCTTAGGCACGATACTGGAAACTCGTTCGATATACTGCACAAGCGCTGTGTGAATGCACGTTGCATTGTGCCCCAGAGAGAGACCGAAGACCATGAGTGCTGCCTACCTTGCCCACCTGAGCCGCGAACTCGACAGCCTGCGCGAGGCCGGCCTGTTCAAGCACGAGCGCACCCTGACCACGCCGCAGGGCGCCGTGGTTCGCACCGCCGACGGCCGCGAGGTGATCAACCTGTGCGCCAACAACTACCTCGGCCTGTCCTCGCACCCCGCCGTGATACAGGCCGCGCACGCCGCCCTGAGCAGCCACGGCTACGGCCTGTCCAGCGTGCGCTTCATCTGCGGCACGCAAGACCTGCACAAGACCCTCGAGGCCCGGCTGGCCGCCTTTCTTGGCACCGAAGACACCATCCTCTACGCTGCCGCCTTCGACGCCAACGGCGGCCTGTTCGAGCCGCTGCTGGGCGAAGACGACGCCATCATCAGCGACGAGCTGAATCACGCCTCCATCATCGACGGCATCCGCCTGTGCAAGGCCCGCCGCTGGCGCTACAAGCACAACGACATGGCCGACCTGGAGCGCTGCCTGGCCGAGGCGGCCGCAAGTGGCGCTCGCTTCAAGCTGGTCTTCACCGACGGCGTGTTCTCGATGGACGGCACCGTGGCCCAGCTCGACGCCATGCGCACGCTGTGCGATCGCTTTGATGCGCTGCTGGGCATCGACGAGTGCCACGCCAGTGGCTTCATGGGGGTGCGCGGTCGCGGTACGCACGAGCTGCGCGGCGTGTTCGGCCGGGTCGACATCATCACCGGCACCCTGGGCAAGGCCCTGGGCGGCGCCTCGGGCGGCTTTACCGCGGCGCGCAAGGAAGTGGTTGACCTGCTGCGCCAGCGCTCGCGCCCCTACCTCTTCTCCAACACCCTGATGCCGGCGATTGCCGGCGCCTCGATTGCGGTGCTCGACCTGCTCGAAGCCAGCACCACCCTGCGCGACCAGCTCGACGACAACACGCGCTACTTCCGCCAGGCGATCACAGCAGCCGGCTTCGACATCAAGCCCGGCAGCCACCCCATCGTGCCCATCATGGTCTATGACGCAGCACTGGCGCAGCAATTGGCCACGCGCCTGCTCGATCTCGGCATCTATGTGGTCGGCTTCTTCTTTCCAGTGGTGCCCAAGGGCCAGGCGCGCATCCGCGTACAGATGAGCGCGGTGCACAGCCGCGCCCAGCTCGAGGCCGCGGTACTCGCCTTCAGCCAGGCCGGCCGCGAACTGGGGCTGATCAAGTGACGCGCAGCGAGCATCGGGCTGTGCCCAAGATTCTGCTGATTGGTGCCAACGGCCAGATCGGCTCCGAACTGGCCGGTGAACTGGCGCGGCGCCACGGCCCCGCGGCCGTGGTCACCAGCGACCTGGCACCGCAGGGGCGGGTGCCGGGCCTGGCCCACGAGGCGCTGGACTGCACCGACATCGGCGCCCTGACGGGCATCGTCGAGCGCCACGGCATCACCCAGATCTACCACCTGGCCGCGGCGCTGTCGGCGCGCGGCGAGAAGCACCCGATGTGGGCCTGGGACCTGAACATGAAGGGCCTGCTCGGCGTGCTCGAGGTGGCGCGCTCGCACAAGCTTGAGCGCATCTTCTGGCCGAGTTCGATCGCCGCCTTCGGCCCGAGCACGCCGCAAGATCAGACCCCGCAGAAGACGGTGATGGACCCGAGCACGGTTTACGGCATCAGCAAGCTGGCCGGTGAAGGCTGGTGCGCCTGGTACCAGCAGCACCACGGTGTGGATGTGCGCAGCCTGCGCTACCCGGGCCTCATCAGCTGGAAGACGCCGCCGGGAGGCGGCACCACCGACTACGCGGTCGAGATTTTTCACGCGGCTCTGCAGGACGGCCGCTACACCTGCTTCCTTGAGGCGGACCAGGCGCTGCCCATGATGTACATGCCCGACGCCATCCGCGCCACGCTGCAGTTGATGGAAACACCGGCCGAGCAGTTGCGTGAGCGCGGTGCCTACAACCTGGCCGGCATCAGCTTCACGCCGCTGCAAATTGCCGCCGCCATCCGCAAGCGCGTCCCGGCCTTCGCGATGGACGTGCAGCCCGATTTTCGTCAGGCGATTGCCGCGTCGTGGCCGCGCTCGCTCGACGACAGCGTGGCCCAACGCGACTGGGGCTGGCGCCCGCAGTACGACCTGCAGACCATGGTCGACGACATGCTGGCCAACCTGCGGCGCGTCTAGACGCGCGCTGCAGGTCGAGTTCGCTCAGGCGGCCAGCAGCTCGACCTCGAACACCAGCGTCGCGTTGGGCGGAATCACGCCGCCGGCACCGCGCGCGCCGTAGCCCAGCTCGGGCGGGATGCGCAACACCCGCGTGCCGCCGACCTGCATGCCCTGCACGCCTTCGTCCCAGCCGCGGATCACCGAGCCGGCACCGAGATCGAACTTGAACGGGTCGCCGCGGTCCTTGCTCGAATCGAACTTGCGTCCGCGGCCGCTGTCCGTCGCCGGGTCATACAGCCAGCCGATGTAATGGACGCTGACCTTGCGGCCGGCTTGCGCGGTGGCGCCGCTGCCGACCATGGTGTCTTCGTAGTGCAAGCCGCTGGGGGTGGTGGTCATGGACGATGGCCTTGGGTTGGGAGTCAAAACCCGCATGCTACACAGGCTGCTCGGCAGACAGGCCCCAGCGCTGGCGCCAGGCCAGCGTGGCGTGGGCCAGGTAGTCGTCGACGCGGTCGCTATCAGGCACTGAGAGGGTCAGCACCATGGCCGCGGCGCGCAGCGCGGCCAGCGGCTCGCGCAGGTCGAGCGGCATGGCGCCGCGGCTCTTCGACAGCTTCTCGCCGCTGTCGTCGCGCACCAGCGGTGTGTGCAGGTAGCGCGGTGTGGCCAGGCCGAGCAGGCCTTGCAGGTGAATCTGGCGCGCCGTGTTGTCGGCCAGGTCTTCGCCGCGCACCACGTCGGTGACACCCTGCTCGGCGTCGTCGACCACCACGGCGAGCTGGTAGGCCCAGGGGCCGTCGGCGCGTTGCAGCACGAAGTCACCCACCGCGTGGCTCACGTCCTGGTGCTGCTCGCCGAGGCGGCGGTCAAGCCAATCGATGAAGACTGGCGCGTCGTCGCTGCCGCAAGCCAAGCGCCAGGCCCGCGCGGGCTTGCCGGCCAGGCCGTTGCGGCAGGTGCCGGGGTAGATGCGTTCGGCGCCGGCCGCGGCCGCCAGACCGAGGGCGGCCAGCCGCTCGTCGATGTCGCGTCGGGTGCAGGCGCAGGGGTAGGCCAGTTGCTGCGCGCGCAGCTGCTCAAGCGCCAGCGCATAGAGCGGTCCACGCTGCGATTGCCATTGCGGCGGTGCGTCGGGCACCAGGCCCACCGCAGCCAGTTGCTGCAGGATCAGGCGCTCGATGCCCGGCACCGAGCGCGGGCCATCAACATCCTCGAAGCGCAGCAGCCAGCGGCCGTGGTGGGCACGTGCGTCGAGCCAGCTCGCCAGCGCGGCCACCAGGGAGCCGGCGTGCAGCGGGCCGCTGGGCGTCGGTGCGAAGCGCCCGACATAGGCGGGGCTGGGTGCCGTGTGCGCAGCCGTCATCAGTCCACCATCTGCAACAGGCCGGTGTGGCGCTCCAGCAGGGCTTTGCGTGTGGCTGCATGGCCGAGCTGCTCGAGCCACCAGCCCAGGGCCAGCCCCTGCGGCGCTTTCTTCGGCTGCGGCGCGGCGCTGCTGCGCCAGGCATAGCCCAGGCGGGCGCGGTGGCGCGCGCGCTGGACCGTCTTGACCACCAGCCGGCCGGCGCGGATGTGCTCACGCGCCAGCGGTTCGGCCAGGAAGCCGCAGCCCAGGCAGCGCACCTGCGCTTCCACCTTGGCCTGCACCGAAGCCACGGTGAACACCTCCTGGCCGGGCAGCAAATTGAAGCTGCGCGGCTCATGGCGGCGCGCCGAGTCGGCCACGGCCACGGCACGGTGCTGCATCAGCACGTGGTCGGGGATGGCACCGTCGTGTGCCGCCAGCGGGTGGTGTGGGGCCACCGCGAACACGAAGTCCATCTCGCCGAGCAGGTGCAGCTCGATGCCGCTGGGCACCGTCACGTCCATGCCGACGCCAATGGCCAGATCGGCCTCGCCCGACAACAGCGCCTCCCAGGTGCCGGCCAGCACCTCGGTGCGCAGGCGCAGGCGCGTGCCCGGGGCGGCGTCGGGCCGCTCGGTGTCGGGGCGCAGGGCGAAGAAGGCTTCACTCAGCTCGAACAGGGTCAGGCGCGAGATCACGCCGTCGGCCGCCACTGTGAGCTGGGTCTCCCAGCCGCAGGCGACGCGGCGCACCCGGTTGGCCACTGCGTCCATCTCGACCAACAAGCGGCGGCCCTCGTTGAGCAACTCCTCGCCGGCCGCGGTGAGCTTGGCTTGCCCGGAGCGGCGGTCGAAGAGCAGCACATCGAGCGCGTCTTCGAGTTGGCGCACGCTGTAGGTCAGCGCCGAGGGCACTTTGCCCAGCTCGCGCGCCGCCGCGGCAAAGCTGCCGTTGCGGGCAATGCTGTCCATCATCGACAGGGCTTCGGGTGTCAGGGCATGGCTGCGTTCAGGCATGGTGGGCTCGGGTTGCCTGTTCATCTTATTTGAACGTGAGCTTCAAGGCCGCGCCGCCAGCCACGCCGCGTGCCGCCCTACAGTGAGGTCATCGAAAGAAGGGAGCCATTGACCATGTTGACACTGCGCAAGAGCCAGGACCGCGGCCACGCCGACCACGGCTGGTTGAAGAGCCATCACAGCTTCTCCTTCGCCGAATACCACGACCCCGCCCACATGGGGGTGGGCAACTTGCGCGTTATCAATGAGGACCGCATCGCCCCGGGCACCGGCTTCGGCACCCACAGCCATCGCGACATGGAGATCGTCAGCTATGTGCTCGAGGGCGCGCTGGGCCACAAGGACAGCATCGGCAACGGCGCCACCATCGTGCCGGGCGAAGTGCAGCGCATGAGCGCTGGCAGCGGCATCGCCCACAGCGAGTTCAACCACGCTGCCGACCAGACAACGCACTTTTTGCAGATCTGGCTGCTGCCGAACCAGCGCGGCATTGCGCCGGGCTACGAACAGAAGGCCTTTGCCGAGGCCGACAAGCGCGGGCGCTTGCGCTTGGTGGCTGCGCCCGATGGCCGCGACGGCTCGGTCACGATTCACGCCGACGCCGCGATGTATGCCGGCCTGGTCGATGGGCCTGAGCGCGCCCAGCTCGCGCTCGACCCTCAGCGCATTGCCTATGTGCACCTCGTGCGCGGCGCAGCCCGTGTCAATGGCCAGCCGCTCACCAGCGGCGACGCTGTCACGCTCGACGGCGAGACAACGCTGACCATCGACCAGGGTCACAGCGCCGAAGTCATCGTGTTCGACCTGGCGCGCTAGGCGCCCGACCTGTTCCTCCACCCTGTCCCTGCATCCCAAGGAGAACCCCTGTGAATCCCCAAGCCCTTTCTGCCCTGATCGGCCGCATCCTGCTGGCGCTGATGTTCCTCGGCGCCGGCATCTCGAAGTTCGGCGGCCTGGAAGGCACGGCGGGCTATATCGCCAGCGCCGGCCTGCCGCTGCCCAAGCTGCTGGCGATTGCCACCGCCATCCTGGAAGTGGTGGCGGCGCTGATGTTGATCGTTGGTTGGCAAGCGCGCTGGGCGGCGCTGGCACTCGCCGCGTTCACGCTGTTGGCCACGCTGCTGTTCCACAACTACTGGGCCATGCCGGCCGAGCAGCAGTTCACCCAACAACTGATGTTCATGAAGAACATGGCCATTGTTGGCGGTCTTCTGGTGCTCTTCGCCTTTGGCCCGGGGGCGCTCAGTCTCGACCAGCGTGGCAAGGCAGACTGAGGCCATGACCACTGCGCCAATTCGCCTCCTGTTGCTGGCCGGCAGTGCGCGCCAGGGGGCTCTGAGCGTGCGGCTGCTAGACGCTGCCGCGCGTCTGGCCGCAAGCGCGGGCGCCAGCACCAGCGCACTCGACCTGCGCGCACTCGCCCTGCCGCTGTACGACGGTGACATCGAAGCCAGCCAGGGCGTGCCCCAGGGCGCCCATCAACTGCGCACGGCCATCGCAGCCCACGACGCGGTGCTGATCGTCACGCCGGAATACAACGGCTTCCCAACGCCCTTGATGATCAATGCCTTCGACTGGTTGTCGCGCCTGCCGGCCGGGGAGGGCGCAGCATCCGGCGTGATGGTGACCGCCAACAAGCCGACCGCGCTGCTGTCGATCTCACCCGGCGCCATGGGCGGGCTGCGCGCCATGAACTACTTGCGCCAGTATCTGCAAATGGCCTTTGGCATGCTGGTGCTGCCACGCCAGCACGCGGTCGGGCATGCCCACGATGTGCTCGACGCCCAGGGCACATTCAAGGACGAGAAAGCCGAGCAGGCCGTTGCCAGTGTCGTGCAGGCCTTGCTCAAGGTGGGCCACGCTCTGAGCGCGCCGGGCTGAGCTTGCGCTGCACGCTACAGTGCAGCGCATGATGCAGGCGCTGAACAAGTTGGTGACCGTGCTGCCCTGGTGGGACTGGGCCGCCCTGGTCTGGTTCTTTGCCGCCTGGGTGGGTTATGCCGAGTTCGCCAAGCGCCGAGCGACAGTGCAGCCTTCGCTGCTGGCGGCCAGCAACCGGGTGCGCCGGCAATGGATGCTGCAAGCCACCAAGCGAGACGTCAGGGTGGTGGACGGCGTGGTGGTGCAGAACCTGTCAACCAGCCCGAGCTTTTTTGCCTCGACCACGATCCTGATCATCGGCGGCTTGCTGGCCATCCTGGGCAGCAACGATCACGCCACTGCCTTGGTCGCCGAGCTGCCCTTCGCCGCGCGCACCTCGAGCCTGGTGCTGGACTTCAAGCTGGTGCTGCTTGCCGGCGTGTTCGTTTATGCCTTCTTCCGCTTCACCTGGAGCCTGCGTCAGTACAGTTTCGGTGCGCTGATGATCGCTTCGGCGCCGGAGCGCGACGAATTCGCCAGTCTGGGTGAGTCGGCGCGGGAGCGGTTTGCAGATCGCGCCGGCGGTGTCGTCGGCCTGGCCGCCGAGACCTTCAACGACGGCCTGCGCGCCTACTACTTTGCCTTCGCCGCGGCAGCCTGGCTGTTTTCACCGGGGGCCTTCGCTGTGGGTACCGCGGGGGTGGTCTGGATCCTCTACCAACGCGAGTTCCACTCGGCCGCATTGGCACTGATGCGCGAGTGATGGCCCCATAATTGCTAGCTGTCAGTCCTGCTTTCTTGACCCACTTCGAGGAGAACCGATGATCGACATGAACAAGCGCAACCTGCTGCTGGTCGCGGCTGTTGCCGCCAGCACCACCGCCTTGATTGGTTGCGGCAAGAAGGAGGCACCGGCAGCGCCGGCCGCCACGCCAGCCGCAGCGTCTGCGCCGGCCCCCAAGCCCGAGCCGCTGAAGATTGCCTTCGCCTACGTCGGCCCTGTGGGCGATGGCGGCTGGACCTTCGCCCACGACCTCGGCCGCAAGGCGGTCGAGGCCGAGTTCGGCGACAAGGTCAAGACCAGCTACGTCGAAAACGTGCCCGAAGCGGCCGACGCCGAACGCGTGATCCGGCAGATGGTCAGCGAAGGCAACAAATTGATCTTCGGCACCACCTTCGGCTACATGGACCCGATGATGAAGGTCGCCGCCGACGAGAAGGGCGTCAAGTTCGAGCACGGCACCGGCTTCAAGACCGCCGAGAACATGCGCACTTATGACAGCCGCACCTACGAAGGCGCCTACATGGCCGGCGTGATTGCTGGCGCCATGACCAAGAGCAACACGCTGGGCGTGGTCGGCTCGATTCCCATCCCGGAGGTCATCCGCAACATCAACACCTTCACGCTGGGTGCGCAAAGCGTCAACCCGAAGATCAAGACCAAGGTGGTCTGGATCGGCAAGTGGTTCGATCCGCCCAAGGAAAGCGAAGCCGCCCAGAGCCTGATCAACGCCGGTGCCGACGTGCTGTTCCAGAACACGGATTCCAGCGCGGTGCTGCAGACGGCTGAGAAGAACAAGAAGCTGGCCTTCGGCTGGGACAGCGACATGAGCGCCTACGCCAAGGAAGCCCACCTCGGCTCGGCCATCATCAACTGGGGCCCGTACTACAAGCAGGCCGTCAAGGAGGCCCTGGACGGTAGCTGGAAGACGCAGCAGGCGTGGTGGGGCGTCAAGGAAGGCGCCATCGACATGGTCTCGATCAGCGACAAGGTGCCGGCTGATGTCAAGGCCAAGGTCGACGCCGCCAAGGCCGGCATGAAGGATGGCAACTTCCACCCGTGGAAAGGCCCCGTCGTCGATCAGGCCGGCAAGACCGTGGTCGAGAAGGACCAGACGCCCGACGACAAGTTCATGCTCGGCATCAACTTCTACGTCAAGGGCGTCGACGGCAAGGTACCGTCGGGCGACAAGAAGTGACGCATTGAACGCACGATGATCCTGGCCGCCGCGGGCTACCCCGGCGGCCTTTTGCTTTCAGC
>JANNGJ010000390.1:0-4965 GCA_031403815.1 Burkholderiales bacterium
CGGGGTTGTCGGCCGGGATGCTGCCGTCGCGGTTCAGGCGCAGCACCTTGCCCAGGGTGGTGGCGAGGTTCTGCGCATGCAATGCGGTCGGCTCGCTCGGGCTGTCCTGGCCGCGATCCCCGGTGGTCAAGAACAGGGTCCTGTCGCTGCGAAAGACGATGCGCGAGCCGAAGTGCACGCCGCCGTTCACCTTCGGTGTCTGGCGCCAGATCACGGTGACGTTGCTGAGTGCGCTGCCGGCCAGGCGGCCGCGCGCCAGGGCGGTGCCCACGCCACCGGAGCCGTTCTCCGAATAGCTGAAGTAGACCCACGGATCGGTCGCGAAGTCGGGGTCGAGGGCCACGTCGAGCAGGCCGCCCTGGCCGCGGTTGTTGACGGCGGGCAGCCCTGTCAACGTGGCCTCGATGGCCGAGCCGTCGGCGCGCACGATGACCATGCTGCCGTCTTTCTGTGACACCAGGATGCGCCGATCCGGCAGGAAGGCCAGGCCCCAGGGGCTGTTCAGCGTCACGTCGAGCACCCTGGCTTTGACAGGCAGGACGGGGCTGACGGGCTGTGCTGTCGCCGCGCCGCTGGCCACGCTCAATATCACGCCCGCAAGGGCAGCCAGCCAAGCGCGGCGCTGAGTCATCGGGTCGTACTGCATGGGCAATGCCTTGGTGGATGTGAACGCGGACGGACTTCGAACGGGGCCGGCAAGTTCCGCTCAGACGGCCTGCGCGGCCTCGACGATCATCTGCAGCCGCTGCTGGCCGTTGTACTCGTCCAGCGCCAGGCGGTAGGCCAGGCGCACGCGCTCGGCCACCGGTTCGGCGTGGCCGAACCAGATGGCGTCACGTGGCTGGCCCTGGTGGCGCACGCGCAGCTTCAGGTGCTTGTCGGCCACCAGGCGCTGAGCCAGCACATCCACCTCGTCGCAGAACAACGGCGTCTCGAAGGCCTGGCCCCAGACCTGGGCGTCGAGCGCGGTGACGGTTTCGATGTTGAAGTACTCAAGCGCCAGCGCGCCGTCGGTGCGCACGCGCCGTGTCAGCGTGGCAGCGTCGAGCCACTCGCTGGCCACGCGCTGCAGCGCGACGTCGAAGGTGTCGAAGTGCTCCTCGGCAATCGTGCAGCCGGCGGCCATCGCGTGGCCACCGAAGCGAATCAACACGCCGGGGTGGCGTTTGGCCACCAGGTCGAGCGCGTCGCGCAGGTGAAAGCCGGGGATCGAGCGGCCCGAGCCCTTCAGGTTGCCATCGGCGCCGAGCGCAAAGACGAAGGTGGGGCGGTGCAGGCGGTCTTTCAGGCGGCCGGCAACGATGCCGACCACGCCTTCGTGGAACTCGGGGTCGAACAGGGCCAGGGCAGCGGGCGGTTCGCCCGCATCGGTGTGCAGCATCAGGTGTTCGAGCGCGGCCTCGGCCTGCTCGCGCATGCCGGCCTCGACTTCGCGGCGCTCGCGGTTGATGCTGTCGAGCTGCTGCGCCAGCTCAGCCGCGCGCAGGGGGTCGTCGGTGCTCAGGCACTCGATGCCGAGCGTCATGTCGGCCAGGCGGCCGGCAGCGTTGATGCGCGGGCCCAGGGCAAAGCCAAAGTCGAAGGCCGCGGCGCGTGCGGGTTGGCGGCCGGCCGCGGCGAACAAGGCCGCGATGCCCGGCTGCATGCGCCCGCTGCGGATGCGCTTCAAGCCCTGCGCGACGAGGCGGCGGTTGTTGGCGTCAAGCTTGACCACATCGGCCACGGTGCCGAGTGCGACCAGGTCGAGCAGGCTGTCGAGCCGCGGCTCCTTGCCACCTTCATACGCGCCGCGCGAGCGCAGCTCGGCACGCAGTGCCAGCAGCACATAGAACATCACGCCGACGCCGGCCAGCGCCTTGCTCTCGAAGCTGTCGCCCGGCGCGTTCGGGTTGACGATGACGTTGGCGTCGGGCAGCGCCACCGTGCCCTGCACCAGGGCAGGCAGGTGGTGGTCGGTGACCAACACTGCTACGCCGTTCGCACGCGCATGCGCGACGCCATCGAAGCTGGCGATACCGTTGTCCACCGTCACCAGCAGTTGCGGGTGCTTGACCAGCGCCAGGTCAACGATGGCCGGCGTCAGGCCATAGCCGTGCACGGTGCGGACCGGCACCACGTAGTGCAGGGTGCCCGGCGCGGCGCCGAGCAGGGCCAGGCCGCGCAGCGCCACGGCACAGGCGGTGGCGCCGTCGCAGTCGTAATCGGCAACGATGCAGATGCTCTGCTTTGCGGCGAGTGTGTCGGCGAGCAGCTTGGCCGCCGCGTCGGTGTGGTGCAGCGTGGCGGGCGGCAGCAGGTTCGCCAGCGTGTCGTCAAGCTCGTCGGCCCGTGTCACGCCGCGCGCCGCGAACAGGCGCGCCAGCAATGGGTGCACGCCGGCCTGCTCCAACGCGAACACGGTGCGCGGCGGCACGTCGCGGGTTTCGATCAGGGGGGCGTGCATCACAACGATTCCAGCAGGGCGCGGGCGCGCGGTGGCGCCGGGGACAGCGATTCGATCATGCGCCGCCACCAGGGCCGTGCTTGCGGCGCCAGCGTCACGCTGCCGCACTCGCCGCACAGCGTCAGCCGCACCGGCTCGCCCCGTTCGGCGGCCGCCATCAGGGGCACCAGCGCCTCGGCGTCGAGGGCCTGCCAGGACTGACCCCACACCGCCCAGTCGCCCTGCAGGGCCGGCCCACGCAGGCGGGCATCGACCCCGGCGTCGTGGGCTTGGTCGGGCTGCAGCGCACCGCAAGCGCTGAGCCAGAAGGAGTTGACGGGCAGGGCGCCCGCGGCCTCGCGTGCGTCGTTCAAGGGGTGCGTGTGCAGCAGCATCTGGACTTCGTTTTGTAGCCGGCGCAGGCCCTTGGCCGCGGGCTGGCGCGGCAGCCAGCGGTTGATGTTGCGGCCGATCACGCGCTCGATCGAGGCCGTGGCCAGGCCCTGCAAGCTGGGGTGGGCGGCGTACCAGCGCAGCGGCGCGCCCCAGCGCAGGTCGTAGCCTTCGCTGGCAAACAAGGGCTGCACGGCCGCCAGCAGGGCACGCGAATCGGGCTCGGTCAAAGCCAGTGCAGTCGGGTCGAGCATGTGGATGCCGTCGCTGCCGACACGCCAGTGCACGGGCGTCAACTCGCCCCAGGCCGTTCTGCCGACGTCCAGGCCATCGAGCCTCGCCTGCCGCGCCGCCCAGGGCAGGGCGCCGTCGGGCGCGGTCCAGCCGAGCGCGGCGGCCAGGGCGCGCTGGTGCGGCATCGACAGGCTGTCATCATCGCCGGCGTCGCGCTGCACCTCGCCCCAGGTTGCGAGCAGGCGTTCGAGCGTGGGCATCGCCAGCGTCGGCAGCATGGCATGGGCTGCGTCGGCCTGCGCCGAAGCGAACGGAACGATCAGGTGCATGGCTTGATTATCCGAGGCACGTACCGCCGCGGCCACGCCGGCCGCAATCAAGCGCTCGGTTAGCATCCCCGCGCAATGAACACCCCCTACGAGTGGCAGATCGGCTGGCGCTACACCCGCGCCGGGCGCAGCGGCCGGCGCAACGGCTTCATCTCCTTCATCTCGGGTGTGTCGATGCTCGGCATTGCGCTGGGCGTGGCGGCGCTGATCATCGTGCTGTCGGTGATGAATGGCTTCCAGAAAGAAGTGCGCGACCGCATGCTCAGCGTGATTGCGCATGTCGAACTCTTCGATGCGCAAGGCGCGGCGCTGGCCGACTGGCGCGCCACGGCTGAGCAGGCGCGTGCGGCGGCGCCAGGCCTGGTGCTGGGCGCAGCGCCCTTTGTGTCGTCGCAGGTGCTGATCGCGCGCGGCGAAGACATGCGCGGGGCCATGCTGCGCGGCATTTCACCGGCGCAAGAAGCCAGCGTCACGCCGCTGGCCGCGCAGCTGCAGGGCAGCACCTTCGCCAAGTTGAAGCCGGGCGAATGGAACATCGTGCTGGGCATCGAGCTGGCGCGCTCGCTCGGGGTGCGTGAGGGCGACAAGATCACCGTGGTGACGCCCGGCGGGCAGGTCACGCCGGCCGGCATCGTGCCGCGCCTGAAGCAGTTCAACGTGGCCGGCACTTTCGAGGCCGGCCACTACGAGTACGACAGCGCGCTGGCCTTGATCCACCTCGACGACGCCGCGCGCCTGCTGCGCGTGGAGGGCGCCACCGGCGTGCAATTGAAGCTCACCGATGCCCAGCTGGCCCGCGGCGCCGCGGCGCAAATGGCGCGTGCTTTGCCGGCAAGCATCAGCGTGCGCGACTGGACCCGCACCAACCGCAACTGGTTCGACGCCGTGCAATTGGAAAAGCGCCTGATGTTCATCATCCTGACGCTGATCGTCGCGGTGGCGGCGTTCAACCTGGTCAGCACCCTGGTGATGACGGTGACCGACAAGCGCGCCGACATCGCCATCCTGCGCACGCTCGGCGCCAGCCCCGGGGCGATCATGCGCATCTTCATGATCCAGGGCGCCACGGCGGGCATCGCCGGCACCCTCGGCGGCGTCGCCTTCGGCCTGCTCATCGCCTTCAACATCGGCACCCTGGTGCCAGCGCTGGAGCGCCTGTTGTCCACCAGCTTCCTGCCGGCCAGCATCTATGTCATCAGCCGCCTGCCAAGTGATCCGCAGTGGAGCGACATCGTGCCCGTGGTGCTGATCTCCCTGGTGCTGGCCTTCGTTGCGACGATCTATCCGAGCTGGCGCGCCAGCCGCGTCAACCCGGCCGAGGCGCTGCGCTATGAGTGATGACAGCCCCCCGCTCGCTGCGCTCGAGTCCCCCGAGGGGAGCTCAGGCCGCTTGGGAGCGGCCCTGCGCTGGCCTGAGGCCGTGCTGTCCTGCACCGGCCTGCGCAAGCGCTTCGTGGAGGGCGACCTCGATGTCGAGGTGCTGCGCGGCGTGGACTTCAGCATCGCCCGTGGCGAAACCGTGGCCATCGTCGGCGCTTCGGGTTCGGGCAAGAGCACGCTGCTGCACCTGCTCGGCGGCCTGGACGC
>JANNGJ010000391.1:0-2767 GCA_031403815.1 Burkholderiales bacterium
CACCGATCTGAAGTCGATGCGCAAGGCGCTGATAGCGCTGCTCCATCAGTGCGACAGCGGCACCGCGAAGGGCCGGTGTCCCGTCATCGACGCCCTGGCGGCGGACTGACGATGCGTCACGAAGGAGTCGCCCGACGCTTGCGCCGCTCCCGCCCCATCGGGCCACAATACACGAACCCCACCCGCCGCTTAGCGCACCACCATGCTCAAGTTTTACTACTCTCTCGCCCCCAACCCGATGAAGGTCGCGCTCTTCCTCGAAGAGGCCGCCCTGCCCTACGAGGCGATTCCGGTGGACACGCGCAAGGGCGAGCAGCATGCGGCGGCGTTCATGGCGCTGAACCCGAACGCCAAAGTGCCGGTAATCGTGGATGGCGCGACGACGGTGTTCGACAGCAACGCGATCCTGTTGTACCTGGCGGAGAAGACCGGCCAGTTCCTGCCGGCGCCGCCAGACCGCGGGTCGATGCTGTCGTGGCTGATGTTCATCGCCTCGGGCATCGGGCCCTTCACCGGCCAGTGCGTGCACTTCAAGCACTACGCGCCCGAGCCCGTGCCCTATGCGCAGAACCGCTACGACTTCGAAGCCTGGCGGCACTGGAAGATTCTCGACGCGCACCTCGCCGACAAGAATTGGATGGTCGGCAACACCTACACGCTGCTCGACATGGCGGTGTGGGGCTGGGCCCGCGCGGTGCCCTTTGCGCTCGGCGACCAGGCCTGGGCGCAACTGCCAAACATCAAGCGCCTGTTCGACGCCGTCAACGCACGCCCCGCAGCGCAGCGCGCCGCCGCGCTGAAAGACCGGCACGCCTTCAAGACGGAAATGGACGACGCGGCGCGGCGCGCGATGTTCCCGCAAAACGAGCGGCTCAAAGGCTGAGCCGCCGGCCGCGCCGGCCGCTCAGTGCACGCCGCGGATATGCCGGTGCGTCGAAGGCGTGGCGCCCTGCGCCGCCGCGCTGTCGAGTTGATTCAGGATGCCGCAGGCGTCTATCGCTTGCGGCGAAGCGCAGCGCGCGCGCAGCGCTTTCAGATCCTTTTCCAGCGCGCGCAGCTCGCGGATGCGCTGGCCGACATGCCCGATGTGATCGTCGAGCAGGGTGTTGATCTCGCCGCAGTCTGCGGGCGGCGCGTCGCGCAAGCGCAGCAGCGAGCGAATCTCGTCCAGGGTCATGTCCAGGTTGCGGCATTGGCGAATGAAGGCAAGGCGCTCGGCGTGCGCCGCGGTGTACTCACGGTAGTTGTTTTCGCTGCGCCGCGCGGCCGGCAACAAGCCCTCGCGCTCGTAGTAGCGGATCGTCTCGACGGGGGTGCCGGTGGCTTCGGCCAGGTTACCGATTCGCATTTGTTTGCCCTGGATGTGAAGGCCGATCGACTCTACCCCGGGTCTGCGGCTTTGCAAGCCCGCCCTCGGCGCAGAGGCCCTGTTGAAGGCCAAGGGCAGGCCGCGCTTCACAGCACTCGCTTGATCGCGCTGTACTCGCCCTGCGTGCTCAACGAAACGGTGACCTCGCCCTGCGAGCGGTTGCGCCAGAACCAGCCGTGCTGGCCGTCGAATGCGGCCTCCAAGACACCTTCATCGCGCTCGACTTGTCGGCCCTTGCCATAGCCGTGATAGAAGTCTTTCGGGGCATTGGGCGGTTCGCCGTGCGTGTCGAAGTTGACGCTGCCACCGCGGGTCGTCCAGCGGTAGGTGGCTTTCGCGCCCTTGCGCATGGCCAACTTCACTTCAGCCGATTGACCCGGCTTCAAAGTGATCGCCATCTGGTGGCTCTGGCCCGAAGGCGCTGGGTCACCGGCCGCAACCGACGCCGATGCCTTCGGGCTTGGGCGCGCTTCGGCGGCCATCTCGGCTATCGTGGTCACGGGTGCTGCGGCCATTGGCGTTGCGGGCGGCGCGGCTGCCTTGGCTGCCTCCTTGGCCAGGCCGGTCTTGATTTCACCCATCTTGGTCAGGCCGAGTACGCGGCCAATCCCCGTCGGGTCGATACCGTACTCGGCGGGCAAGACCACCGTGGCCAACAAGCCGCCGGCAACGGCGAGGGCGACGAACGTGGAGCGAATCAACTGGCGCGCGCTGGGCAACTCGGCGCGCGTCGGAAGGTCGGTGTTGTACATGCGAGTGTCTTTCCTTGATCAGGCCGTGAAGAGCCCGGTGAGCTGATAGCCGACGAGCACAAAACCCGCGCTCATAATGGCGACATTGGCGGTGTACGCGTGACGCAGGAAGCTGCCGGTCCGGCGCCAGAAGCCCATCGCGATGAGGAAGGCGCCCAGCGCCAGCAACTGCCCGAGCTCCACGCCGACGTTGAAGGCCAGCAGGTTGGGCAAGAGCCCGTCGCGCGAGATCTCGTACTCCTGGATCTTGGTGGCCAGCCCGAATCCGTGGAAGAGGCCGAATACCAGCGTCGCGGCCTTGGTGTTGGGCTGCACGCCGAACCAGCGCTGGAAGGCGCCCAGGTTGTCCAGCGCCTTGTAGACGACCGACACGCCGATGATGGCGTCGATCAGATAAGCGTTGACGTTGGTGCCGAAGTACACGCCAGCCAGCAGAGTCGTCGAGTGGCCGAGCGCGAACAGGCTGACGTACAGCGCAATGTGCGGCAGGCGGTAGAGGAAGAAAATCACGCCGAACAGGAACAGCAGGTGGTCGTATCCCGTGACCATGTGCTTGGCGCCCAGGTAGATGAAGGGCAACAGATGAACGCCGCTGATTTCCTGGATGTAGCCCTTGTCGCCTTCGGCGACGCCATGCGCGAAAGCG
>JANNGJ010000392.1:0-5573 GCA_031403815.1 Burkholderiales bacterium
TTCCCACTTGCGCGGCCACCAGTTGCGCACAGCGAGCGCGTTCACGCCCGCGCAGACCCAGCGTTGCGCCGTGGCCGTGGTCGGCGGCGGTGTGGCCGGCCTGGCGGCGGCGCGGGCCCTGCTGCGCGCCGGTGTCGAGGATGTGCAGCTGTTCGAGCTCGAAGACGAGGCGGGTGGCAACGCGCGTGGCCACACCCTGGCGGGCATGGCGTGCCCGCTCGGCGCACACTACCTGCCCCTGCCCGGACCCGAGGCCCGCGAAGTGGCCGAGTGGCTGCACGAACTGGGCTTGCTGCGCAGCGTGGCCGGCCGCACCGTGGCCGACGAACGCCACCTCTGCCACAGCCCACAGGAGCGCTTGTGGGCCGAAGGCCAATGGCTCGACGGCCTGCTGCCCCCGGCCGAGCGCGGTTCCGCGCGCGAGCGCCAGTACCGGCACTTCTCCCAGCTTGTGGCCAGCACCTCGCGTGAGCTGCGCTTTGCGCTGCCCAGTCACCGGGCGGGCTGGGGCCCCGGGCATGCGAACCTGGATGCTGTGAGCTTTGCGGCCTGGCTCGATCGCCACGCACTCAACGACGTCGGCTTGCGCTGGTTTCTCGACTACGCCTGCCGCGACGACTACGGCGCCGACAGCGCGGCCGTCTCAGCCTGGGCTGGCCTGCATTACTTCGCCAGCCGGCACGGCTTTCAGGCGCCAGGCGAGGGCGAGGCCCCCGAGCGCGAGGCCGTCTTCACCTGGCCCGAAGGCAACGCCTGGCTGACGCGTCGGCTCGCCGCGCCACTGGCCGGGCGATTGCAGTCCGGTGCCCTGGTACGCCGCGTCGAGGTGCTGCGCCATGGCGTCGAGATCGATGTTCAGCACTTCGGGGCCGCACCGCGCAGCGAGCGCTGGGTGGCGCAGCAAGTGGTGCTTGCGCTGCCGCTGCACGTGGCCACGCGCATCGTCGCGCAGGCGCCGCAAGCGCTGACGCAAGCGGTGGCGCAGCTCTCGTATGCACCGTGGTTGGTTGCCAACCTGCACCTGCGCGCCCCCTTGACCGACAAGCCCGGCGCGCCGCCGTCGTGGGACAACGTGCTCTACGACCCGGCTGTGCCGGGCTCGAACGCCTCGGCGCTGGGCTATGTCGACGCCATGCACCAGAGCCTGCGCCCGGTGCCCGGCCCCACCGTGCTGACGGCCTACTGGGCCCTGGGCAGCGGTGACCAGGCGAGCCTGGAGCGCCAACGCCAAGCACTGTTGGACGAGACCTGGCAGGCCTGGTCGCTCCGCGTCATCAACGATCTGGCCCGGGCCCACCCCGATCTGGCGCGCAAGACGCAGCGCGTCGACCTGATGCGCTACGGCCATGCCATGGCGATCCCTGCACCCGGCGTGCGTGGCCACCCGGCCCTGCGCGCGCTGGCCGGGCCGGTCACACCCCGCCTGCACTTTGCGCACAGCGACCTGGCGGGCTACTCCGTGTTCGAAGAGGCCTTCACCTTCGGCCACGCCGCGGGGGCTGCGGCGGCGCGCGGTCTGCGCGGCTGAGCCACACTGCGTCCACCGTGCCTGCCCAACCTGCTCCCACGCCGCTGTCGATCGTGATGCCTGTGCTCGATGAAGGTGAGCACATCGTCGCCCGCCTGGCGGCGTTGGCACCGCTGCGTGCCCAGGGCGCCGAACTCATCGTCGTCGACGGCGGCAGCAGCGACGGCACGCCCGCCTTGTGCCGCGATCGCGCCGACGCCGTGCTCAGCGCGCCGCGCGGTCGGGCCCTGCAAATGAATGCCGGTGCCCGCGCTGCGTCCGGGCAGGTGCTCTTGTTCCTGCACGCCGACACCGCGCTGCCCGAGGCGGCGCTGGCCCTGATGGCGCAGGCCACCGAGCATGCGGTCTGGGGCCGCTTCGACGTGCAGATCAAAGGCAGCTCGGCGATGCTGCCTGTCGTGGCCCGCTTGATGAACCTGCGTTCGCGCTTGACCGGCATCGCCACCGGCGACCAGGCCATCTTCGTGCGTCGCGATACCTTCGAGAGCGTCGGCGGCTTCCCGTCGCAGCCACTGATGGAGGACGTCGAGCTGAGCAAGCGCCTGCGCCGGATCGGCCCGCCGTCCTGCCTGCGCGCCAAGGTCTGCACCTCGGGCCGGCGCTGGGACAGCCGCGGCGCCTGGCGCACCATCGTTCTGATGTGGCGGCTGCGCCTGCTCTACTGGTTGGGCGTGCCGGCCGAGCGTCTGGCCGCCGCTTACCGCTGATGCTGCGCACCCGGCTGATCGTGCTGGCCAAGGCGCCGGTCGCGGGATTCGCCAAGACGCGCCTGATTCCCGCGCTCGGGGCCGAGGGCGCGGCGCGACTGGCGCGGCGCCTGCTCGACGAGACGATGGCACAGGCGCGCGCCGCCGGGTTCGACGGGCTTGAGTTGTGCTGTGCGCCCGACACCACGCATCCCGCCTTTGTGCAACAGCGGCAGCGCGGCGGCGTGCGGCTCAGCGTGCAGGGCAGTGGCGACCTGGGCGCCCGCATGCACCAGGCGGTCACCCGCGGCCTGCGCGACGCCGCGCAGGTGATCCTGATCGGCACCGACGCGCCGCGGCTCGACGCGGCCTACCTTCAAGCTGCCAGCACTGCGCTGGCCAACAACGATGCCGTCCTCGGCCCCGCAGCGGATGGCGGCTATGTGTTGATCGGCCTGCGGCGCCCCGCGCCACGTCTCTTCGAGGCCATGCCGTGGAGTACGGAGCGTGTGTTCGCACTCACGCGCGAGCGAATGATTGAATGTGGTCTGCGCTGGGCCGAGCTACCGGCGCTGCACGACATCGACACCGACGACGACTTGGCCCACCTACCTTCGGGTTGGCTGTAAGGCTTGGCGTCGTGGCCCGTCTAAGCACCCGTAGAGTCTGTTGCCCGCCGGGTTCACCGGCCGAACCCGATGTCCCACGTGACCGCTCCTGCCGCTTCTGAGACCGCATTGCTGGCCAACCTGCGCCGCGCCCTGCAACAGGCACGCCTGCCGGCGGCCGACGCGCCGCTGCAATTGCTGAGCGACAAGGGGCTGGCGCACCACCATGTGCGCCTGCTCGGCACCGGCTGGCTGGCGCGCCTGCCCAAGCAAAGCCAGATGGGCCTGGGCGCGGCGGCCAACCTGGCCTACGAGGCCGCGTGCTTCGAGCGCGCCGGGCCGAGTGGCCATGTGCCGCGGCTGCACGGGACCTTGCCGCCGAGCGCAGCATTGCCCCGCGGCGGCCTGTTGGTCGAGGAGATCACCGGGCGCCCCGCGCGCCTGCCGCAAGACCTGCCTGCCATCGCGCAAGCACTGGCGGCCCTCCACTCGCTGCCCCTGCCCGCCGCGGCGCAGCGTGCGCCCCTGCTCGACGCCATCGACCCCCTGGCCGCGCTGCGCCTCGAAATCGACGCCCAGGCCGCCTACCTCGAGGGTGCCGCGCTGTACCCCAGCGCACGCGCGCTGGTCGATGTGGTGCGTGCCAACTTTGCCCACCTGTGCGAGCGCACTGAGCGCCCAGTGCGTCGGCTGATTGCCTTCGACGGCCACCCGGGCAACTTCCTGGTGCGCAGCGACGCCAGTGCGGTGCTGGTTGATCTGGAGAAGGCGCGCTACAGCCATCCGCCGCTCGACCTGGCGCATGCCACCCTCTACACCTCCACCACCTGGGACCTTGAGACCCACGCCGAGCTCACGCCGACCCAGGTGCAGCAGACCTACGCTCACTGGCAGCAACACTGCGACGTGGGGGCGGGGATGCAGGCGTGGTTCGTGCCGCTGCGCGCAGCGATGTGGTTGTGGTCCGTCACCTGGTGCGCCAAGTGGCGCGTGCTCTCGCCGCGTGCCGCCAGCCGCAGCGCCGATGGCGAGGACTGGAGCCAGCAGCACAGCAGCAACGCGCTGATCGAGCACGTGCGCAACCGCGTCGACTGCTACCTGGCGCGCCCGGCCATCGAGCGCGTGGTGCAGGAGCTCGAGCTGCTGCGCGGCGCGTTCGACAGCGCTGCGGCGTCGCAACGCAGCTCAGCCTGAGCGCTCAAGCCGGCGCGTTGGTCAGCCGGGTGAAAAAGTCACCGAAGATGGCGTCGCGCGCCACCGCATGGGCCTCGCGCATCGGTGGCCGGCCAGAGGCCTGGCGCCAGCGCTTGTCGTCGCCCAAGATCGGCGTGGCCACGATATCGCTGGGCACCCAATCGGGATTGAGCAGCCAGGCGATATTGATCTGGTCCCAGATGATCCAGGAGTGGGCGAAGAAGCTGTCGATGCCGGCAAACTCCCACAGGGGGTTGTGGGTGTAGAGCTGGTGCAGGTAGTTGCCGATCGCGCCGCGGCCCTGAACATGAGCCGCCATCTCCGGCAAGGACAGGCGCAGTTGCGCACCGACCTGGTAGCCCGGCAAGTAAACCAGGGCCAGCGAACCCTGTACGATGAGGTCCCGCAACCGGGCATAGACTTGGTCCGGTCTGGATCCGTGCGGTGCGGCGGAGAGCATACCAGCCCTGCGCACCGGACTCTTCTTCGATCGGCTCGGCATCAGCGGACGGCGGCGACGAATGCCATGGTCCGAATATATCCCCGCGCGCGGCGACTTGCGTGTGGGCAATGCCCGTTCATGTTGATGTACCCATGCGCATCACCACCCCACATCGGCTCACGCTGCTCGCTGTTGCCGCAATGCTGGCGTCCGCCTGCGACAGGCGACCGGCCGAATATGGCGTCAGGGACTTCTCCACGGATACGCTGCCCGACGCGTTCACGGTCACCGTCGCCGGTTCGCTCGCAATTGGTGTGCGGTCGGAGAGCTTTCAGATGCGGCCGGACAAGTCACTGGTCCTGAGCACGCCGGCGGAAATGGTCATCGCGCGCGGCGACGGCACGGCGCGCATCGAGTCCGTCAATGGCGGGCGACTCGCGGTTCAGCCGCTGGGCGTCACCGATTCAGCGGCGGATACGACCACGGTCGAAGGACGCGTGGTGATGCTGGAGAAGCCGCCGGAGATGCGGCTGGTCAAACTGACCGCCGAAAAGCCCTGACGGGCTACTTGCCCAGCAGTGCGGGCGAGAGCCGGGCGCTGTCGGCGCCGCTCGATGCGCGGGCCGTGGCGGTGATGGCCGGCGTCTCCTTGCCCGAGCCGGAACCTGTACCGCCTTCTACAGTGCCGCTGATCGGGTGGATGTAGAGCCGGCCCTGCACGACGCCGCCCTCGTGGATCAGAATCGCGGCGGAGCGGATGTCGCCTGCGACGATGCCCGTGGGCTGGAGCTCGGTGCGCTGAGCCGCGAAGATATTGCCGGTAACCGCGCCGCCGACGATGACTTCGCGCGCGGTGATATCGCCGACAACCGTCGCGCCCTGGCCAATCACGATGAGGTCTGCACGACGAATCGTGCCTTCCAACCGCCCGTCAATGCGCAACGCGCCTTCGGTCTCGACATCGCCGCTCACGGAGATGTGAGAATCGAACGCCGAGAAATTCGTGCTGGGGATTGGCGAAGTGTCGCGCCGGCTGAACAGGCTCATGAGACCTCAGTTCCCGTTAATCGTTCCGGACCGTCCCGGGGGGGAAGCCCAACATCGCGACTGTGAGG